>JBAVRC010000851.1:0-3541 GCA_049694615.1 Thermosynechococcaceae cyanobacterium
GTTCTAGCTCGTGCTCTGATAGTACTTCGCTGATGCTCATGAAGTCATTATTGGTTTGGGCGATCGCTTGGCGGAGAAGGGCAGAATCGATCGCATCCTCAATGGCGGACAATTCTTCAGTTTTTATGACGGTCACTTGGCCCCGACCTAATTCTTCAAGGAATTCGGAGACTGACATACCCATAGACGCAATGAGCTGCTTGGCGCTGTTCCATCCTGTCTGAGTGACTGTTACACGATGACCTGTTTTCGGTTCGCCGTATTCAAGTGGACGTCCTTCATGGGTTAAGTTTTTGATGGAGTTTTTATGAGTTCCCCTAGCCATACGTTACCTCATAGTTATTCTGATAATAGCACATGGATTAGAAAAATATTTCTATAATGAATGTCTTAGTGTTGGGTTTTAGTAATTGAGTGCGATCCTATTCAACTCCATGATCTCCATCCAGTTGGTGGTGCAGGACAAAATCCAGGGCTGGGGAATTGATTGGGCGATCATCGCACTTGCCAGCACTGCGGAAGATAAAGCGGTTCTGGCTCAGTGAGGGTTGGAGTTAGGGGATTGTTTGGAGTGGCGATCGCACTCAACTAAAATTTTTTTGTACATCCATTTGGTGGGGCGGGACGAACAGCCATGCGTTGCGAAGGTGGATGTGAATCGCTCAATATCAGGTTGCTAGAGCGTTTTATTCTTAGAGGCTTTCGTAGTCTGTTTTCATAGCGCATAATGTAGGGAGGAGGCAATACACATGGTCAACAAAATCAAGCACGAGAAAGATTCTCCTAACCCAGTCCAGAATGGAATGGGTGAAATGGAGAGTGCCAATATCTCTGTCAGCCCGAATTCTGCTGAAGGCAAAGCTTTGCAACGAGTTAGCGCGATGGAAATGGGTGAAGCGGTTGATTGGGTTGTGATTGAACCTGATGAATCGGTTGATATTGAGACGGTAAGGGATCGGATTCAGAAGCGTGGCTACAAAGTATCAAGTTAAAATTCATCCCAAAGTGCTTGCCGACGATATTCCCAGTCTTCCTGAAGATTTACAAGTCGATTTCAACGAGATTTTTAAGCTCATTTTGCAGCTTGACCCGCATAATTGCGATGGTCTGCCTTGTCATAAACTGACAGGAAAACTCAAAAATTGGCAGGCACTTGAGGTTGAGTGGGAAGGTGACTCTAACGCTTATCGGCTGGTCTATCGAATTTTTGAGAAGCCAGCACCGAAACATGTTGAGATTATTAGTTTTGCTCTGCACGATCCGGCTTACGACAATGCGAAAGATAGGCTGGGTAAGAAATAAATTTCAGGGTATTGGGTGGGGTGGCGATCGTATTTCAAGCCCACGATCTTCATCCTGTGGGTAGTGCCGGACAAAATCCAGGGCTGGGAGATTGATGGGGCGATCGCATTTGCCTGCGCTGCGGAAGATAAAGCAGCTCTGGTTCGGTGGGTAACTGATATCAGACGTATCTGAAAAGACAAACGTAATTTCATCAGACTATGGGCAAAACCAGATTAAATAGCCAGAATGGTTAATGTATAGATCCATCAAAGGATTAGCTCATGCCATGTGCCGTGATACTGACTGCTCTTCCCGTCGAATATTTGGCTGTTCGTGCCTACTTAACCGACCTGCAAGAGGATATTCACGCTAAGGGCACCATCTACGAGCGGGGACAGTTTGCAGCACAGAGTCAAACTTGGGATGTTGGCATCGTCGAAATTGGAGCAGGGAATTCTGGAGCGGCCTTAGAGGCAGAACGAGCGATCGCGCATTTTAACCCCAGCGTCATTCTATTTGTAGGTGTGGCTGGGGGGATTAAAGATGTCACCCTCGGCGATGTGGTGGCTTCGACTAAAATTTATGCCTACGAGTCAGGTAAAGCAGAAGAAACATTTAAACCCAGACCAGAAATCGGTTTAGCTGCCTACAGTTTGGAACAACGAGCTAGAGCTGAAGCAAGAAAGGATGATTGGCTCAAGCGTATACCTATAACTAAACCAATTCCCTGTGTATTTGTTGCTCCCATTGCAGCAGGTGAGAAGGTGATTGCTTCGACTAAATCTGAAGTGTATCAGTTCATTCGATCAAATTATGGAGATGCGGTAGCAATTGAGATGGAGGGCTTTGGGTTCTTAGATGCAGCGCGAGCGAATCAAAGGGTTTCGGCAATTGTAATTCGAGGAATTTCGGATTTAATTGATGGGAAGGAAAAAGCGGATGGTACTGGATCTCAGGAAATAGCATCCCGTCATGCTAGTGCGTTTGCTTTTCAGATGCTAGCCAGATTATCAACTATAGAAGGATCTGATTCGGAGGGTCAACCCAAAATTGTCACGAATATCAACAGTGACTATATTTCAGGGGATAAGATAATGGTAAATAAGATTGATCGTCCTTCACATTCAATCTTACCACCACGGGATCAAAAACAGATTTTCCCTGAGACTTTTCCAGGCAAGTCTTCAAAAATTAAAGACATGAAAATTCAAGCACTTCAAACAGCAAATGAAATTTATATAGCTATTGAAGATGCAAAAAGACAAGCCAGACAAACAAGTACTGGTCTAGAGATAGGGGTTCATTTTCTATATGAAGTTCAGTCTGACAAGCCAAATAGCATGCAATACAGAAGTACATATTATATAGTGAATTCAGTCTTAGACTATTACAACAAGAAATTGCATGAAACGGCTATAACACTGAAACTGAAAATTCCTGTTCCGAATGAGTCGAATTTTCTGGCTAGATGCGCCTATACAAACCCAACAGGACTCAGTGCTCTTGAAGCGATCGCCAAAGATCTAACAGAAATTGCCAGCACCGAAGACGAGCCAATCTAATTTTCAGACCATTGAGACCCTAGATTTTCCTTTCGCCACAATCAATCTGGTTGAGTAGTCTTCTTGATCTATGAATGTAGCCCTAAAACTTCAAGTTGAGCATCTATTCTGAAATTTCGATCCACAGATTAAGAACATTACCCGTGTATACAAAGTTGTACAATTTTTGATCCAATTTTAGTTTAGAAAACGCATATGAACGGTATAGTTGTAGCGGTCAGCCGCAGTGCTCAACACACCTTCAGTAAAACGAACCAGGAGAAAATTTTCCTTAAGGCTGGTTTAGGTGTTGAGGGTGATGCTCATCTTGGAGAAACAGTCAAACATCGCTCACGAGTAGCCGCAGATCCGAGCCAGCCAAACTTACGTCAAGTTCATTTGATTCATGCTGAACTACATGATGAGTTACAGG
Organism: Thermosynechococcaceae cyanobacterium; assembly: GCA_049694615.1. GTDB lineage: Bacteria > Cyanobacteriota > Cyanobacteriia > Thermosynechococcales > Thermosynechococcaceae > JAAURS01. Next base: position 3,259 of record JBAVRC010000851.1, read on the forward strand.
CTGCGGGTTTTACGGTATCAGCCGGACAAATGGGAGAGAACATCACAACACGCGGGATCGACCTGCTCAGTTTAGCAACAGGCACACTGCTATATCTGGGCGATGCAGCAGTCGTTGAGATAACGGGTCTGCGGAATCCCTGCACTCAGTTGGATCAATTTCAGCCTGGATTAATGGCAGCCGTACTAGGACGAGATTCAGACGGCAAACTCATTCGCAAAGCAGGAGTGATGGGAATCGTTGTAGAAAGTGGCGAGATCCGCCCTGGTGTCTTAATCCGCAT
>JBAVRC010000852.1:0-2956 GCA_049694615.1 Thermosynechococcaceae cyanobacterium
GATCCAACCCGACTTGGCGATCGCCCACTACAATTTGGGCTTGCTTTACAAGGCACAAGGGCAATTTGGGGCGGCGATCGCGGCTTACCAACAGGCGCTTCAGCTTCAACCCGACTATGCTGATGCCTATCAAAATCTGGGGGTGGTTTATCTCAAGTTGGGCCAAATCCAAAACAGCCTGACTGCATTTCAGCGGGCGATCGCACTGCACCAGTTGGACCATCCAGCAGAAGCCCTGCGATTGCAGCAAGCCCTGACCGAGATGGGTTTGCCCATTTAGGGGTTTGGTTTGGAGCGTTTGCGACGGTTTATCGCTCCTCTCAAGGATGCCTTTCCCTTGAACTGAGGGTAACCTTTAGAAATTACGGCCCCTCCCCCTATGCGATGAGTTTGCCTCACGCGTTGATCCTCTTCTATGAATGATTGTTTGGATGACTTGCAGTGTCTCTTGGAGCACGCCAGCGATCTGGCCCAGGTGGTTTCACGGGACGGAATTCTGCACTACACCAACCCCACCTGGCTGCGGACTTTGGCATACAGTGCCGCAGAGGTAGACAATCTGTCCTTTTGGCAGGTCCTGCACCCCGATGATCGCGATCGCTACCGAATCCTTTGCGCCAACCTTCAACCCAATCAAAACAGCGGCCCGGTTCAGTTCACCCTCCTAACCCGCCTAGGTCACGCCGTCTTGGTGGAGGGAACCATCGGCGATCGCACGTTGGCCGGGGTGCGATCGCACCTCTGGAGTCTCTGGCGGATGGTACCCGATGCCGACCTACAACCCCATGTGGCCCCTGAAGCGGAAACAGTCACCCTCAGCCAAATGCAGGAGCGGTATCATCTCGCCACCCGTGCGGCCAAGGTGGGCGTCTGGGAATGGAATGTGGCAACGGGCGAATTTTATCTGGATCCCAACGTGAAGGCGCTGCTGGGCTACACCGATGCCGAGATTCCCAATGACCTGAACCTGTGGGTCAACTATGTCCATCCCGAAGATCGCCAGCCCGTGATGGCTGCGGCCCAAGCGCATCTGGATGGCCACACCCCAGAGTATGTCTTTGAACACCGGATGCTCCACAAAGACGGATCCATCCGTTGGATTATGGTGCGGGGGATGGCCCTGCGCAATGACCAAGGCGCAGTGGTCTGCATGGTGGGCACAGACACGGACATCACCGACCGAAAACGGGCCGAAGATGAGGTGAAACGACTGAATGCAGATCTTGAACAGCAGGTGCACTATCGAACGGCTGCTCTCCAGCAGGCGAATCAGAATTTAGCGCAGGCTCAACAAGATCTCCAAGCACAGAAAGATTTTCTGCAACGGGTCATTGATGCAATATCCAGTAGCATCTTTGTGAAAGATAGGGAAGGTCGCTTCTTGCTGGCGAACCAGGCAATGGCTGATTCTCATAACGCCTCTCTTGAATCGATTTTAGGAAAACGCTTGGGCGAATTTGACGATGACTGGGATAAGGACCAGATTCAAGTTTTTCGTCAGGAAGATGAGCGCATCATGAGAACGGGGCAACCCTTGGTCAAAGAAGATTGCGTTGTTGTCTCCGGTCAACCCCCGCGATGGTACCAAACCACCCTAAAGCCCTTTTTTGACCCACAGGGGCAAGTGCAAGGGCTGTTGGGGAATGCCGTTGATATTACGGCTCACAAAGCCGCCGAAACAGCTTTGCGCGATAGCGAAAACAGATTCCAACGAATGGCTGCTAATGTGCCTGGAATGCTATATCAGTATGTTTTGCACCCCGATGGCTCCGATGCGTTTACCTACGTTAGCCCGCAATGCAAAGCGATTTATGAGCTATCGCCTCAAGAAATGATGCAGGACACGAGCGCCGTCTGGAAGATGATGCATCCAGACGATGTGGCCTTAATACATCAAGCCAATGCGCGTTCAATTCAAACCTTGGAACCCTTTGATGCCTATTTTCGCTTGACCCCACCCTCAGGTCGCCTTAAGTGGATCCACACCAAATCCTCTCCCGAACGTCAAACCAATGGCGATCTTGTCTTTGATGGCTTGGTGATGGATGTGAGCGATCACAAAGCTGTCGAAGCCGTATTGCGTGAAAACCAAGAGCTGATGGGTCTGTTCTTTCACCAATCGCTCCACGGTTTTTTCTTTATGATGCTCGACGAACCCATTCGTTGGGACGAGACCACCGATAAAGAAGCCGCCCTCGACTACGTTTTTATGCATCAACGGATCGCCCGCATCAACTCAGCCATGCTGACTCAGTACGGCGCGACGGAAGCGCAATTTATGGGACTCACTCCTGCCGATTTTTTTGCCCACGACCTGGAGTACGGCAAAAACCTATGGCGACAATTTTTTGATGCCGGTCGGCTGCATATCGAAACCGAAGAGCGCAAATTTGACGGGACGCCCATGTTTATTGAGGGCGATTACACGTGTCTGTACGATCTCGAAGGCCGAATTACCGGAAATTTTGGCGTACAACGGGATGTAAGCGATCGCAAAGCTGCCGAAGTCGCCCTAAAAATCAGCGAGCAGCGCCTCCAATCCGTGATTCGCTCCGCCCCTGTGATTTTGTTTACCCTGGACCAAAACGAACGCGTGACATTTTGCGATGGCCAGGGCTTGGAGGCACTGGGGCTCCAGCCGGGGGATCTGGTGGGGCTGACCCCCCTGGAAATTTATCCAGACAAACCCGACATTGCGGAAGCCGTGTCCCGTGCCCTTGCCGGGGAGGTAGTGATCTATGAAAAAAACATCCATGGCATTCACTACAGCAGTCGCTATAACCCCCTGTTGGATAATCAGGGCAACGTCGTCGGGATGATTGGGGTGGCATTGGATATTACCGACAAAGCCCAACTCCAGGCAGAACGGTTACAAGCGCAGGCAGCCCTGTATCAAACCGAACAACGTCTCCGTCAAGTCATTGATTCAGCCTCCGTGGTAATCTATGCCCTGGAT
>JBAVRC010000853.1:0-2946 GCA_049694615.1 Thermosynechococcaceae cyanobacterium
GGTCAACCCCCGCTATTTAGATCGCGACTACGTGCTGGGGTTGCGGGAGATGGGCTTTAACCGCATTAGTTTTGGTATTCAGGACTTCAACCCCACGGTTCAAGATGCCATCAACCGGATTCAGCCCAGAGGAATGCTGTTTGACGGCATGGCCTGGATGCGGGAAGCAGACTTTGACAGTATCAATGTGGACTTAATCTATGGCTTACCGTTTCAAACCCTGGACACCTTCCGCGAGACCATTCGCCAAACGTTATTGCTTAACCCGGATCGGATCGCGGTGTTTAATTTTGCCTATGTTCCCTGGATCAAACCGATTCAGAAAAAGATTCCGCAGGCGGCGCTCCCGCTCGCGGCTGAGAAGCTCGACATTTTGCGCATGACCATCGAAGAATTAACGGGCAACGGATATGTCTTCATCGGCATGGATCACTTTGCCAAACCCGACAACGAATTGGCGATCGCCCAGCGGCAGGGAGAGCTGCACCGCAACTTCCAAGGCTACACGACCCAACCGGAATCGGATTTGTTGGGATTTGGCATGACCTCCATCAGTATGCTGCAAGATGTCTACACCCAAAACCGTAAGGGGATGCAAGACTTCTACCGTGCCGTGGATGCCGATACGCTGCCGATCGAGAGCGGGGTGAAGCTCAGTCAGGAGGATCTGATCCGCCGCGCCATCATTATGGAGTTGATGTGTCAGTTCCGGTTGTCGAAAGATGCGATCGAAGAAAAGTATCACCTTCACTTCGACGGCGATTTTGACGATTACTTTGCCCAAGAACATGCGGGTCTGGAAGCCCTAGCCGCCGATGGACTTCTCCGCCTCACGCCCAACCATGTGGAAGTTACGCCCATAGGTTGTCTACTGATCCGCAATATTGCCGCCGTGTTCGATGCTTACCTGCGTGATCGCCAATTTACTGGGTTTTCCAAAGCCGTTTAAGTCCTCCGCTCGTTACGGGAGATTGACCATGCGTATCCTAATGATTCAGCCCAACTACCACTCTGGGGGTGCTGAAATTGCAGGCAACTGGCCGCCAAGCTGGGTGCCCTACGTGGGCGGAGCCTTTAAAACCGCAGGCTTCACGGATATTCGCTTTGTGGATGCGATGACGAACTACATCGCGGATGCGGATCTCGCCGAGATTATCCGTACCCATCAGCCGGATTTAGTCCTGGCGACGGCCATTACGCCGATGATTTACCAATCTCAAGAAACCCTGAAGATCGTCAAGCAAGTCTGTCCCCAGGCCAAGACGATCATGGGTGGTGTGCATCCGACCTATATGTATGAGGAAGTCTTGTCGGAAGCCCCGTGGGTGGATTACATCATTCGGGGAGAGGGGGAAGAAATTACGGTCAATCTGGTCCGGGCGATCGCCAACGGCACCGACGAACGCGATCGCCGCGACATTCTGGGGATTGCCTTCCTGGAAAACGATCAGGTGGTAGCCACTCCTGCCCATCCGCCGATTCAGGACTTAAATACCCTGACCCCGGACTGGAGCTTACTGGATTGGAGCACTTACATTTACACGCCCTTAAACGTGCGGGTGGCGGTGCCCAACTATTCTAGGGGCTGTCCCTTCCGTTGTCGGTTTTGCTCCCAGTGGAAATTCTGGCGCAAGTATCGGTCGCGATCGCCCAAGCAGTTTGTGGACGAAATCGAGCAGTTGGTCAAAGAATACCAGGTTGGGTTTTTCATCCTGGCCGACGAAGAACCGACGATTAATAAATCGCGGTTTATTGCCCTCTGTAACGAACTCATCGATCGCAATCTAGATGTGCATTGGGGCATCAATACCAGGGTCACCGATATTCTGCGGGACGAAAAAGAATTAGCGCTTTACCGTCAAGCCGGATTGGTGCATGTCTCCTTGGGCACCGAGGCAGCGGCGCAGCTCAACCTAAATGTGTTTCGCAAAGAAACCACCATTGCCGATAACAAACGAGCCGTAGAGTTGTTGCGGCGCAACGGTATTGTGGCCGAGGTGCAGTTCATTATGGGGCTACCCAACGAAACCGCCGAAACCATTCAAGAAACCTATCGCATGGCCCGCGACTGGAAAGCGGACATGACGAACTGGAATATGTATACTCCCTGGCCCTTTGCCGAACTCTTCCAGGAGTTAGAGGATCGGGTGGAAATCCGCGACTACTCCCACTACAACTTTGTCACCCCCATTATTAAACCGGACAATCTCACTCGCGAAGAACTACTCAAGGGCGTCTTGCGCAACTATGCCCGCTTTTATCTGACCAAAACTTGGGAATATTGGTTCGAGCGCGATCCCTTTAAGCGCCGATACTTGCTGGGCTGTCTCTGGGCTTTTCTTAAGACCACTCTTAACAAACGCTTCTACAACCTGAAGCGGATCAAACGCCACGGGCTGCATACGGAAGTCGAGTTCGGCTTCGATGCGTCCAGAATTCTCTCCCCGGAAGAAATGGCGCAACGCAAGCAGTCCCGTCAGGCCGATGTCAATTTCGTGGGGACGGTTTCCGCCTGCGGTGCCCCCGATGATTTGCCTGGGATTGACGACACTCCGGCGCAACAAACCTCACCGGAAAACGTTTCAACATCTCCCCTTATGAAGGTTTAGAATATGGCCGATATTCAACTTATTTTGGTCGAAGCCGATCAACCCACTCGCGTTGCTTTGCGGACTGCATTGCGATCGCAGGATGGCATTGAAGTGGCCAGCGAAGCGACCAATGGCGAAACCGGTTTAGTGCTATTGGAATCCATTGATGTGGATGTGGCCGTTGTCGATGCCCATTTACCGGATATGGATTTAGGCACCTTTGTGCGCCAAATGCGGACGGTACAAGCAGAGTCCTTTGTGACCCCCTCGAAGCTCCTGATTTTGGTCAATCCCGACCAGGATTTAGAATTAATTTCTCTAGTTGCGACGGGTGCCGAAGCCTACTGTTCTAAGC
>JBAVRC010000854.1:0-4255 GCA_049694615.1 Thermosynechococcaceae cyanobacterium
AAACTAGGCAGTCGCCAGGAATACTATCTCCCGCTGCAAGGAGTGCAATATCTCCCGGAACGACATCCTCGTGAGGGATTTCTTGCGATTCTCCCTGCCGTAGAACCGTGGCTTTCACCTGCACCAATGCCAACAGCTTCTCGACCGCATCCTTAGCACCTCGCTCTTGCCAGAATCCTAATAATCCACTGATGAGAACAATTGCCAGAATAATAATTGCATCTGCTGCATCCCGCAGAAAAATTGACAGCACTGCTGCAAAAATCAGAATGAGGATGATTGGGCTTTTAAACTGGTTAAGTAACAGTCCAATCGTACTCGACTTTTGCTGCTGTTTCAGACTATTTGCGCCGTATTTAATCAGACGTTGTTTGGCATCCTGAGTGCTTAAACCATTGGTTGAAGCATTCAGAGTCTGAAGGACTTGAGCCGCAGGTAGGCTCCAAAATGTGGACTGTGGATTCATCTCTTGTTTCCTCATCGAGAGCCAATTTATTGGGCGAACTCATAACTAATCTCTGTAATTCGTCCTTTAAAGTAGAGCCGAATGTCTTCTGGATGCTCCCATCCCACTTCGCCTTCTAAGGGAATCAGCATTCCATTGCGAACCGAATAGTTCCAAAACCTGCCACACCAAGGCATTGCAGTCAGTTTGTCGCGATAACGAGCATCCGCCCGAATTGTGGCGATCGCACCTTCGGCATTAAACTGAAACACGAGGGAGACAGTTGTTGCGCCATCGGTCAAAGTAGCGCGAGCGGAGGTATCGTCGATGGCTCCCCAGCGCACACCCTGACTGGGTAATAGGGCCGTAGGATACCAAGTCGCCTCGGCAAAGAACCGCAATAATTCGCCTTGGTTCAATTCAGGCGTATCGTGCATTTGCGCAAGGGTAAAAAGACCCAGCAATGATGCGTGTAAGTTACCTTCTCCTAATACGTAGGAATCATGGACAAATACATTCAGACCTGGAGCCATCTGGATACGGGCATCCCAATCGAAACCCGGACGTTGAGCGATCGCAAGTTGAGTGGCAGTAAACGGCCTCCACTTGGCTTCGGTTTCACTCATATTAAACTGTCCCTGCTGAGAGAGTTTGACCGCAGCCACCATCGCTTGTCCATCCTTAAGTACGGTCCGAAAGAACCGCTGTACGGGAGCGGGCAATTCTTCAATCTCTTTCGAGTCGTAGATTTGGGGCTTAATGGTTTGTTGTCCGCCTATTAATTGGGCACATAATTTATCAGTATTCGACTGCCAGCGGTAACTTCTATAAAGGGCAGCAATTCCAATGCTGATTACTATTAAAACGCCAATGATCGCAATCCATTTAATCCACATAATTCTGACCTATGTTTTTTAATTCAGGATTTGATAGAGGGTGATGATGCAAACGATTGCAAAAATAGTTGTATAGATTAACTTCGTATATTTGGCTAGCCAACTTGGAAGATAAATATCGAAATTTGCCTTTGTGGAGTTTGTGTATTTTCGGGCAAGCAGATTTAAGGGGCAGTGGTTTTTAAAAGTTAGTAGAGTTAGCCCTTCTAGAAATACGAATCCATAACCCATCCAGAGCCAGAGATCGAGTTTATTAGCGATCGCGGCATACAGCATATAGAAAATCACAACATTGAAGAATACCCAGATCGCCGTATGAATGATTTTAATAAATGTTAATTTGATATTATTTTCCACATTACATCTCAATTTTTAAAGCGAATATCAAAATTGTTAAATTATAATTGGGTAAAAATAGCGGCTATACCTGATATTAGCCCGCACGAACCCTTTCTCGGCGAGAGAGATTCACTTTTCCCAATACTGCGATTAGGGCGATCGCCACGACACAGTTCAGGAGAGTATATGCGGCAGGAGACACCCCGGTTATAAATGCTCCAAATATATTCAGCGAACCATGAAAAAGTGCCACTAGCAAAATACTGCCTTTGGTACTGTTGTAAATCCAGGTATACATAAAAGCATCTGCCACGATGCTGTTGAACCAGAGGAAAGGGTACTCAGACATCGGCCCCGCCAAAAAGACCAGCGGGAAATGCCAAAAACCCCACAACATACCCACAATTAAGGTGGCAAGCAAGGCATTATGTCGTTTCTGCAAGCGTGGTAATGCAAAGCCGCGCCACCCAATTTCTTCGCACGTATTGGCGAAGAAACTTACTCCAAAACCGAAAATGACATAGGGAGATAGATTGACTTGTGGCACTGCGATTGTTACGGGCAAGCTCAGCAATTTCGTGACGACTTGCGCCACAGTGAGAAGAACCACAGGACTTAGCACCGCTACGATGTACCAGACCAGTCCTACCCGCCATCGGATCAATCCCTTGAGCAAATCCTTAACACCTGCTTTACCATGAGTCACTTGTGACAGAATAACAGCCGCAAGAGCGGGACCAACGGCAAAAAAGATGGAAAGAAACTGGAAGTAGGGACTGTCAAATGGGGCAATACCTCGCGAGCTTAACACGATTGATATCATGCCAAGCCAAGAGATGCCAAAAGCCAAGATATAGAACCAAGCAACGGGGTATTTTCTCATTGTTCATCCTCTCCATGGACGTAGAATTGTAGACTATCAATCAAGATGAACAGCGACAAATATTCCAATCCAAACAAAATCACCTGCCTGTCAGATCTATCGTTTGGTTAGCCATCGTTCGCCTCATCGCTAGCACTGTCTTCCATCTAATTAGGTCTATCGATAGACTGCTTCATCGATCGTGGCTCGAAAGAACTCGCCCTCCGACTCAAACCGCTCAGTGCCAAAGTGCCATCCGATCCGTAGACGGGTCGGAATGGTGTAGCCGCAAAATGTGCCCTCTTCTTCTAAAATTCCACCGAAGTCCACATAACGGAACTCAGCACCGTCTGGATTGCCCCAGCGTGGTAGATTGAAGGTCTTGAGACGACCCGTTGGATCAAGGGTGAAATCTAATTCGGCTCTCTCACCTTGCACGACAAAACTGGAATGTAAACTGGAGTCTAGAGGTGATGACTCTGTGCTTGTCCATGAAACGTCATCGCCGCAGAACACAGACGGTAAGCACAGTGACTCTGAGTGGAGACGACCAATAGCAGACCGCGTAATATCCAAACCACTCGCCGTCATGACAGGGAATAATCCTAACAACTTCCACTGCATCGCACCTACACCGTCGATGATGCGATCCGATCCGACAATTGGTAAGCCATTCATCCATGCGGTAGCACTCCAAATCAGTCCATGTTCCCAGCAAATGACTTGCTCGGCTTTGAATGGAATCCACTTTTTCAATTTAATTTCGCCGTGCATTTTCAAGCGAACCGCAGAAGCGAGCTTTGTCCTAGGCGCGATCGCGTGTTCGAGATACCGTTTTGCTACTTCTGGCAAATGAGAGAATTTATCTGGGCTGAATACAAGCTCAGTAGGTGTCGCTGAATCCCAGAGTGCATCGAGAGAAATTGATTTAGTCATTACTATCTCCAGTATTTTGATTATATTTTTGGCAAATTTATAATATTTGTTCTGTTTTCAGTGTTAAATTATGCTGGACGATCACAGCAGTTCCCATCGTTGCCGCCACAAGCAATCCGAAATCTTCTTTGACTCCAAAGCTTAGAACTGCTAAAGTTCCTACTATCGACCATAGAACTGGAACAATCAATAAATTTAATGGAATTTTCTTGTCTGTCCAGAGCAGCAAGCCGAACGTGAAAATGGTTGTCGGACAAGGTACGCCGAATGTCGGTGATGTCGGAAAAATTCGCCCCAGCGCATAGCCAATGATCGGGTAAATCACTAGTGCATAAACAATAAATATCGCGCCTAGAATGCCGTAAAATTTCCAACTGGCGTGAAAACTTAAACGATTTCGTGCCACACCTTCGCATAAAAACAATAAGCCTTGAAAAACGAATAATGTACCGAACAGATAGGCAGGTGAACTGATTGCTGTAAAGAAAATTAAATGATAAACAATCCCTGTCCACAGCCAGAGCAACCCAAGTAATCCTGAAATGATTTTGTTTCTAAACGGTTTGCGACTTACCGCCATAAAAATCACTACGATCGCCACTAAAATTAATACAAATTGCATCGGAAATATAGCTTGATTATATTTCTCAAAAACCCAAAAAAATTGTTCGGTAGTAAAAGGGATTCCCAGTGGTTCGCCTGTGGGAGAAGCAATCAGTAAATTTCTCATGTTTTTCTTACCGTTAACTGCTGCCAATTTCCCTTCCACAGCAATAG
>JBAVRC010000855.1:0-3886 GCA_049694615.1 Thermosynechococcaceae cyanobacterium
TCTTCCTCCATATACCTTCGCTTTTCAACCCAAACCTACTTACATACAGTCATTGTGCATAAAAATGGCCAACAGTTAGGATTAGGAGTCGATCAAGTTTTACAAATATTGTGGTGTAACTCCAGTCAAATTCAGCCTGCTCCGACCCAGCATATGACGCCACAGCTAGCCCATTGCTTACAGGGTTATTGGTCGGATCCATCGGGGAATATTCTGTGGGTTTTAGATGCCGAATCGATTATGGATACTTTGGTTTAAGGCCAAGGGATAGGCTTAGCATTAAATCAAAAGTATGGTTTACTTCTCCCAAAGGTGAGCTGGGTTCACATGGTCAAAAAAGTTCGCCACAAAATGTGCTAACAACTGTGCGGTTAGACCATCTTCAAGACAACCAAAAATGCTGTTTTAAACTAGTGAAAATACAAAGAGTCTCCTATGGTTATGAATAAATCATCTGAAAATATGCCAGACTTTACCGATGCCTCTGTCGAATTGAGTCCCTTGACCGAAAAGGATCGCTTAACATCAGCACCATCCGCTTCATTGCCCCGCAAGTACCGAGGGGTATCTCTGGGTGACGAATCTACAGTGGTTGGGAAAATGCGCTTCAGGTGGTCTACGTTGAGCTTGCGGGTGAAGGCCACCGTTTTGGCGATCGCCCTAGGAACGATTCCCACATTACTCATTAGTAGCATCGGGTATAGTCTGGCCAGTAAATCTGTTATTCAGGAAGCCACTAAAAACCACCAAACACAAGCTATTGAGGCAGTCGATAAACTCACTCGGTTCTTATTTGAACGATATGGCGACATCCAAGTCCTGGCAAACCTACCGATTTTACGAAATGCGTCATTGAGTGCATCTGTTAGTCTTCAAGAAAAGCAAAAAATCTTATCGCAATTCGCTGAAACTTATCAGATTTACGATAGTATTGCCATTTATGGATTAGATGGAAACTTAATTGTAAATGGAGGCAAAGAACAGGCACCAGCCAACAATTCAGATCGTGAATATTTTCAGATCGCACTCAAGAAAGGACAACCTTATATTAGTGAACCTATTATCTCAAAGGTGACAAAAACCGCCAATATTTTTGTTGCCGCGCCAATTAAAGATTCTGTTACTGGCAAAACGATTGCAGTCATTCGAACTCGAATGCCCGTCAAGGATCTAGAAAAGGTAATCCAGAATTATGGAGACTTAAAAACAAATCGGAACTACCATGTCTTCGATAGTACCGGCAAAATTTTTATGGCGAATGAGCCGGACATAGTAGGCAAAGATATTAATCAGGAATTTGCTGGCCAACTGTCTGAGCGACGGGCTGCTGGAAAGCCTGATGCATGGATTGGAGCAGATTTAAGCCTCGGAGGTACCCAAACCCTGAATGCTTTTGTGACTACACAAGCTTTCCAGGGGATGCCCAATCTTAAATGGGGGATGGTCTATAACACCAATACCCAAGATGCCTTTAAGGCCGCGAATGATCTGTTGCTCGCTATTACGTTGGGGACGGTTGCCATGACGGTTTTAGTCTCGTTACTGGCAACCTATCTGGCCAACCGTGCCATTCGTCCCCTTGAGATTGCAGCCCAAACGGTGGAAAAACTTGGCCAAGGCCAATTGGACGCTCGAATTGAGGTACAAGGCGAGGATGAATTAGCAGTCTTGGGAACCAACATCAACAAGATGGCCGCTGATTTGGAAGCCCTTCTCGAACAGCAAAAAGCTGAAACCGAACGGGTTGAAATCGCGCGGCAAGAGGCCCGAATGGAAGCCGATATGCGTGCCCAAGAACAGCAACAGGCCAAGGAGTTTCTGCAAAAACGTGCGCTGGAACTTCTCATGGAAGTAGACCCCGTGAGCCGAGGCGACTTAACCGTTCGGGCCAACGTCACACCCGACGAAATTGGAACCGTAGCGGACTCTTACAACGCGATTATTCGCAGTCTGCGGCAAATTGTGCAACAGGTGCAAGGGGCCGCATCTTCCGTGTCCACAACCGCTGAGGATAACGAATCCGCCATTAAAACCGTGGCGGAAGAAGCAGCTGAACAAGCAGAAGCAATTACCCAGGCGCTCGTGCAGATCCAGATGGTGACCGATACCAGTCAGGGGGTGGCCAACCGTGCCCTGGAAGCAGCCCAACAGGTGGAACAGGCCAATGAAGCGGTGCAAGCGGGTGACTTAGCTATGAACCGGACGGTTGCGGGGATCTCCAGCATTCGCGAAACTGTGTCCGAAACGGCTAAAAAGGTAAAACGCTTGGGTGAAGCCTCCCAAAAGATCTCGAAGGTGGTGAACCTGATCAGCAGTTTTGCGGCCCAAACCAACCTACTGGCCCTCAACGCGGCCATTGAAGCCGCACGAGCCGGAGAAGAAGGTCGTGGGTTTAGCGTGGTTGCAGAAGAAGTGCGTGCTCTGGCCCAACAGTCCGCTGCAGCGACCGCTGACATTGAACAACTGGTGGAAGAAATTCAAGCCCAAACCAATGAAGTGGTCACGGCCATGGAATTTGGGACCGAACAGGTGGTGGCTGGGACGGAACTGGTGGAAGAGTCACGGCAAAAACTGGGACAAATTTCTGCCGTTAGTGCCAAGGTCAACCTTCTCATTCAAGAAATTGCCGCAGCGGCCAATGAACAGACGCAGGCAGCCAGTCAGGTCAGTCGCACCATGCAGGGTGTGGCTGAGATTGCAACCGATACATCTAAACAGTCCAAGGAAGTCTCTTCCTCCTTTGGCCGCTTGTTAGAGGTTGCAAAATCCTTACAGACGAGTGTCGCCCAATTTAAGGTCAGCTAGAGGTAGCCCATGTCAAGGACTGACAATGCCATTCGCGATCAGGCTTACCAGTTTTTCGAGCAAGAAGCGATCGAACTCTTGCAAGTCCTGGAAGATGGGTTGCTCACGCTCCGCACGCAGTTTGCAATGCCCCAGGTTCACCAACTTATGCGCGCTGCTCATTCCATTAAGGGTGGGGCAGCGAGTGTGGGGCTACCGGGCATTCAAAAAATTGCCCATCGATTAGAGGATGTCTTACGCGCTTTATATCGTCGGGAAGATCCCATTGATGCCGATCTTGAAGGTGCCCTCTTGCAAGCCTATGATTGCTTGCGCCGCCCCCTCCAAGCCCAGGTTGAAACAGGACACTTTGATGAAGAATCCGCTTGGGAACAAGCCGAGCCTGTATTCAGCTTCCTCGAAACGGTTTTAGCGAAGGATCTGGGGGCGGATATTGAGTTGCCCAGTGCCGCTGAGTTAGGGATCGACATTGTTAGCGAAGTGTTTACTGGAGATGTTCAACGGAGCATCGAACACTTGGAATCGTTGTTGCAAACCCAAACGGTGCAAGCGTTTGCGGGAGAATTGCGGGCCAGTGCAGAGGTGCTGGCCGGGATTGGCGAACTGTTAGGGTTACCCGGCTTTACGGCGATCGCCCTCACCGTATCCCAGGCATTGAACGCAAACCCCCATTTGGCCATCCAAATTGGCGAGCGGGCCATCGACAGTCTCCGTGAAGCGCAGGGATTGGTTTTAGCCGGCGATCGCGCACAAGGGGGCAGCCCTAGCACGGCCCTGGTCGAACTGACTCAACCCCATTCAACCCCTGACACCAGCCCGGAACCGCTTAGCGATTTCCGACTCAATTCATCCGAATCAGAGCTCGCTTTACAGCAAGACCCGATCCACTTTGACATTGACCCGACTGCCTTGGATGCCTTAGACGATCTCTTCGGCCCATCGGATCCCGTTTCAGAAACCGGAAACCTCGACCTTGAGGCAGCCTACGGTGAGTTGGAAGCCTTCTTGGGCTCTGCGGACTCCGCCTTTGACCAGACCCACGATGAGACGGACACCAGCCATTGGCAAGTTGTCTCAGAGG
>JBAVRC010000856.1:0-7047 GCA_049694615.1 Thermosynechococcaceae cyanobacterium
ATTTGCGATTAATCATGCAACCATTTATCTATTTCAATCTAATAAAGCCATGGCTAAAGATCTTCCAAATTCCACAATTAGAGCATGGTTTTTCTCGGCTAATTTCTTTAATGAATCGCTTTGCAAAACGTATTTTCCCACCTCTTTTTGGTCCACCCTTCGTATTTTCCTCTGCCTAGAGTAACAGAAGAGGGTTAGTAACCCACCCTTCCCGAACCCTCAGGAGGAATTTATGGAGCGTCATCTCGGTGCCTTTGAGCATTTCTTCTGGTTATATGACCAAGTGCAGCCCGTCCATTTTTCCCTGTGTGCCCACTTAAGAGGTCACTTCAGCATTGCGCAACTGCGTCAATCCCTCGTACGCCTGCAGCAAAAACATCCTTTACTCAGAGTCCGCATTGAACCGGATGAAATGGGACGTCCCCGGTTTGTTGAGCAGGCGGTCCCCCTGCCATTGCGCATTGCCACACGACACGACGAACAGCAATGGCAACGGGAAGTTGAAACGGAACTGTCGCAATCCTTTGATTGGGCCACAGCCCCCCTAGCCAGAGTGGTCCTCCTCCAAACCGCAACCGGAACAGAGACCCATTCTGAATTGATTGTGACCTGTCATCATGCCATTGCCGATGGCATGTCCGTAGCCTATTTGATGCGAGATATCGTTCAAGGATTAGGATCCGAACCCGAGCAGGTTCGAGCCTTATCCGATGCTCCAACCCTGGAGCAGTTGACCGTCCCGATGGCCCCCGTTGACTCTCCTGAACCCTTCTCGTCAAAGCAGCCCGCTTACAATTCCACCGTCTCGACCCGCCCGCGTCCACACTTCCGTACCACCTGGCTGCCCGCTCGCCTCACCCAGCAATTGCGCGATCGCAGCCGAGCCGAACACACCAGTGTGCATGGTGTTGTGAGTGCCGCCTTCTTGCTGAGTCTGGCGCGACAAAGGGGAGATCAGGCGTCGTCGTTAAAGTGCTTGTCGCCCATCAATGTGCGATCGCACCTTTCCCCCTCTGTTAGCGAAGCCCTGGGGCTGTACATCGCCTATGGGTTGACCCACCACGATCTGTCCTTAGGCGAGTCGATATGGGACATGGCCCGATCCTTGAAAGCACAACTGTCTGAAGCCGCAAAGCCGAGTCAATGGATGACCGACCTATCCGGGCGTCAAACGGTGGCGGCAACCTGCCCAGATCCCCATACCGTTGGGCAGGGGATGCAACAACAATATGGGTTTGATTTATTGGTCACGAATCTGGGGCAATTGAATCTGGCCCAACCATCTGGCCCTGTGGGTATCGAATCCCTCTATGGCCCCGCCGTCATGACGGGATTGACCCAAGAACGAGTAGTCGGGGTCGCCACTTGGGGCGATCGCCTCTCTTTAAGCGTTCTGGTTCCTGCCGCTGATGACAGCGATTGGTCCGCTGCTGCCCTTTTGACGGAAGCGGTTGAGGGATTGCAATGGGCAGTTCAAGTGCCTAGCCTCAGTGCGGCTTAGCTTGTCCTTAAAAAAGTACCTTCAAGATCTGATCCGTCGAACTGGTCCACCCCACAATGCCTCCTTGGGCACGGACCATTTCGAGGGTGGCTTGCTTAAATTCAGGGAAGTAACTTTCCGTGGCATCTTCCACGAGCAGGCATTCCAAACCTCGATCATTGGCCTCTCGCATGGTGGTCTGCACACACACTTCGGTTGTGACACCCGTGATCAACAAATGGGTAATGCCGCGTTCTTTGAGCAGATCTTCTAAGTCCGTGCGGCAAAACGCCCCTTTCCCCGGTTTTTCAATGACGATTTCCCCCTCTAATGGCGATAGCTCTGGAATAATGGCATTGCCCGGTTCCCCAACCACCAGAATGCGCCCCATGGGACCGCGATCGCCAATGCCCATCTCACCGCGACCGCGCTCGCGCTTGGATGGGGGACAGTCTGACAAATCGGGGCGATGACACTCAATGGTGTGAACAATGGGCCATTGCTTGGCCCGAAAGGCAGCCAGCAAGGTTTTGAGCGCAGGGACAATGGCCTGAAGACGGCTCACGTCATTGCCTAACATGTCCCCAAATCCACCCGGCTCCAGGAAATCCCGTTGCATGTCGATAATGACGAGGGCACAATGACCGGGGGCGGGCAATTCGTAGTCGTAAGGTTGAGCCGAAATTACGTCCATAGGGTAACGGGTTTCTCCCAGATAATAAGGACAATACAACCGGATTTGCTGGTGACTTGATGGTGGCTATCGGGCGGATTAATGACTAACGTTCCGGCTGGGTACTCGCCGTGGCGATCGCCCTGAGACCCCGACAGCACCAAAATGTGTTCAAAGCCTTGGTGATCGTGTACGGGAACCGTCGCTCCCGGCTGATAGCGCAAAAGGGCTGCTGTTGATCCCTGATCTCCATCACCGTAGAGTCGGTAAATTTCCACCCCGTCGCGAAAGGGTTGCCAAGGTAAGGTCTCCTGGTGGTCTGCAATGT
Organism: Thermosynechococcaceae cyanobacterium; assembly: GCA_049694615.1. Taxonomy (GTDB): domain Bacteria; phylum Cyanobacteriota; class Cyanobacteriia; order Thermosynechococcales; family Thermosynechococcaceae; genus JAAURS01. Next base: position 2,482 of record JBAVRC010000856.1, read on the forward strand.
TGAACAAATCTGGCAAGATCAAGGGGGTTTCCATCAGTGACCCGCCATGCTGCGACCAATGGCTGCAAAATCGGCAGCGGCGATCGCACTTTCGTAAACCAAGCGGCCCTCACTAATCACCATAATGCGATCGGCCAACTTGAGGAGTTCATCCAAATCTTCACTGACCAAGAGCACGGCAACACCACGGTTGCGAGCTGCCAAAATTTGGCCGTGAATATCCTCTACCGCCGCAAAATCCAATCCAAAACAAGGATTGGCTGCAATCAACAACTGAATATGATCGCTGGAGAGTTCCCGCGCCAAGACAGTGCGCTGCACATTGCCCCCGGACAAATTGCCCACCGGGGTTTCTGCCGAAGGGGTTTTAATTTTGAAGGAACTGATTAAGCCCACCGCCATTTGTCGAATTGCCCCCAACATCAACCAAATCCCAGCCTTGGCCTGAGGGGGACGGTCAAAGGTACGGAGCGCCAGATTCTCGGCCACGCTCATGTGAGCCACACAAGCATTCCGCAGGGGTTCTTCCGGCAGAATAAACACGCGATGGAGATACATTTCTGACCGAGTGGCATGGTAAACTGCGCCATTTACCAAGACCTGCCCTTCGGAGGCCGGACGCTGCCCTGCCAAAACCTCGACCAATTCCCGTTGGCCGTTGCCGGAAATGCCAGCAATGCCAACGATTTCGCCGCTGTTGAGGGTTAAATCAATGCCTTTAATGGCCTCGGTCCCGTTGTCCTTAATGGCGTGGAGGTTGCCCACTTGCAGGACCGGAGCTGAATTCGGCTGCAACGTTTTCTCGACGGGTTTGGGTTCCCGCCGCTCGCCCATCATCATTTCCGACATATCGGCAATGGACAGATCTTTGACCAGCCCGCGTCCTGCAAATTGTCCCTTGCGCAACACCGTAATTTCGTCGCAAAAAGACGTCACCTCTCGAAATTTGTGGCTAATAATCAAGACACTCAGCGACCCCCGCACCACGGAATCCCGCAGCAGCCCCAACACTTCGTCGGCCTCTTGAGGGGTTAAGACCGAAGTTGGTTCGTCCAAAATCAGAATCCTGGCCCTGAGATAGATTTGTTTCAAGATTTCCAGCTTTTGCTTTTGTCCAGCGGCTAACTGGGCGATGGGCGTGGCCAAGGGCACTTGAAAAGGTGCAGTGGCCATGAAGGCTTCAAGATCCTGGAACTCTTGCTTCCAGTTGATGAGGGTAGCTGTGTCGTAGCGGGATAGGACTAAATTTTCGGCCACGGTCATCGCAGGCACAGAGGTAAAGTGCTGATAGACCATGCCAATACCATAGTGATGGGCATCTCGCGGGCTGTCGATGGTGCGGGCTTGCTGATCGATGATCACATTGCCTTCATCCGGTCGATAGAAGCCCATAATGCACTTCACTAGGGTGCTTTTCCCCGCACCGTTTTCTCCCAACAAGGCATGAAAGGTACCGGGTTTAAGATGCATAGACACATCATTAAGGGCGGTGAGGCTGCCAAATCGTTTGGTCATTCGCACCACTTCCAGATCGGGCGGCATCCTTAAATCTGTGGCGGGGTTGGCAGTCATGACAGTCATGGCAATCTCTCCAAAGGGGCAAAAATGGCTATGAGATAGAGTATTCCGGTTGCGGCTGGGCGGCAGACTGCATAGCTTGCAGGGTTTCTAAGAGCGCCTCGGATGGGGCCACTGCACCGAAAACGCCGCCTTGCATTTCGATCATTTTGAGGGCGGCTTGGTAGTTGCCATAGTCGGTGGCTCCGGTGCAGTCGGACAGGAGTAAGCATTCGTAGCCGCGATCATTGGCGTCGCGCATGGTGGTGTGCACGCAGACATCAGTGGTGATGCCCGTAAGCACAATGTTGCGAATGCCCTTGCCCCGGAGCAGCAAATCCAAATCCGTGGCATAGAACGACCCTTTGCCCGGTTTGTCGATAATGGGTTCGCCGGGGAGGGGCGCAAGTTCAGGAATGATGTTCCAGCCCGGTTCGCCCCGCACTAAGATTTTGCCGCAGGGACCTGGGTCGCCGATGCCTGCCCCAATTTGTCGCGATCGCCAGCGTTTGTTGTCGGGTAAATCCGACAGGTCGGGTCGATGGCCTTCGCGGGTATGAATCACATGAAAGCCCTGCTCCCGGAAGGCGTGTAAAACCCGTCGAATGGGTTCGATGGGGGCACGGGTGAGGGAGAGGTCGTATCCCATACAATCCACATAGCCGCCGATGCCGCAAAAATCGGTCTGCATGTCGATGACGATGAGGACCGTATTGTCGGGACGAAGGTCACCGTCGTAGGGGTAGGGGTAAGGACTGGATGCCACAAATTGTTTCATTGTGAACCTCGATTCGTGTTCAGGGGGCGGATTTCAGGGCGGGGCTAAAACGGGGACCTGGGACTCGGGCTGGTCTTTGGCTGCCATGTAGGCACGCCACCCGCCCCATGGGGTGATCTCACGCTGGCCTTCACAGGCGATCGCTTCTCCAAGTATCCCCAAGACGGTCTCCCCATCGATGAGCCGCACCTTACCAATGCAGAGTCCGGGCGGTTCTTGGTTTAAGAGCGTACTCAGTCCGGCGGCGGGTACTCGCCACACCTCTAGGGCGATCGCAGAGCCCCCTTGCTTGACGCGCTGCATGGCTGGATAGCGGTCATCAATGGACCACAACCGATAGGCAGCCTCTGTAGTGGTTTCGCAGACAAAGGTTGCCCCTACGGCCAAGAGATTGGGGTTGATGGCCAACCCGCGCATGAGGGTTCCGTTGACTGCGAGATAAAGGGTTGCTGGGGGCATAAATATCCTAGCTGGTGGTACCTAATGCACCGGGAGCACCGGAAATGGTCCGGTTGGGCGAACAGGTGATCATCATAATGCCGAGGGTCAGAATATAGGGTGCGGCATTAAACAAATAGTATCCCTGGGTGATGCCGACGGACTGAAGGGCTGGCCCCAATGCCTGGGCACCCCCAAACAACAGGGAGGCATAAAGGCATTGAATGGGTTGCCACCGGGCAAAAATGACGAGGGCGACAGCCATCAGCCCTTGTCCGCTGGAAATGCGTTCGCTCCAAATGCCGGGATAGTAGAGGGATAGCGATGCCCCGCCAATTCCTGCCAGAAAGCTGCCGACAATAATGGCCAACATCCGCACTTGAGGAATCGAGATGCCCATAGCGCGAGCGGCATCTGGACTGTCGCCCACGGCTCGCACCAATAAGCCCCAGCGGGTGGATTTAAAAAACCAGGTCATGATGGGGGCTAAAATGACGCCCAAGATAAAGAGAGGGCTGATTCTTAAGGCTTCTTGCACCGCAGCGATGTTGCTCCAACTGCCCAAGGCGAAGGTGGGCAGTTGGGGGGCCGCCGGTTGAATGAAGGGTTTTCCTAAGAAAAAGGCAATGCCGCTGCCAAAGATAATCATGGCAATGCCGACTGCCACGTCGTTGACTTTGGGTTGTTGGGTGAGCCAAGCGTGAATAAAGCCGAGGATCATGCCCGCAAACCCAGCCGCTAACACGCCCAACCAGGGGGATTGGGTGAGGTAAGAAATGGCGTAGGCACTCATGGCACCGGTTAGGAGGGTTCCCTCTAGGCCCAAGTTAATCTTGCCGCTTTTTTCTGTGAGACATTCCCCCAAGCTGACAAAGAGAAAGGGGGTGCCGCCGCGCATTGTTCCGGCCACAATGGCTAGGGGTACGCCGACCCATCCTAATGTTTCGCTGGCCATGCTGTTTCTCCCCAATTGGATCGAGAGTTTACATCCGTTGAACTGACAGAACGAACGGCTCAAAGTGGATTTAGACGGTCACCGCAGCCCGTTCGGGCTTTTGAGCGGCAGGCCGTTCCTGGAAGATAGGCAGCCGACCGTAGAGGGATTCGCTATACATCACCACCAGAAAAACCAACCCTTGAAACACCAAGACGGTGGCATCGGGTAAATTATGGGCGCGTTGTAAAATCCCACCACTGGCCAAAATGCCGCCCAAGAGCACCGAAATCACCGTAGCGGCCAAGGGGTTTTGACGGGCAATAAACGCCACCAAAATACCGCTGTAACCGTAATTGGCATTCAAGGACTCGTTGGCGCGACCATGCACGGCAGCAACCTCCACCATGCCGGCCAGACCGGCACAAGACCCGGCCAAAAAGCAAATGGCGACAGTCAACTTACCCACGGGCAACCCTGCCACGCGGGCCGCCCGGACATTACCCCCGGCGGTCCGGGCCGCAAAGCCAAAGGCAGTGCGGCGAATTAAAATGTAGGCCACAATGCAGGCCACAATCCCGTAGAGCAAGCCGTAGTGGATACGAGTTCCCGGCAATGTCCCTAACATGTCGATATTGGCAATCGGGTAGCTAGAAGGCTTGTTCAGGGAACTGGGGTCGCGCCAAGGACCGCCCACCAGATGGCTCAGCAAGGCGATCGCAATGTAATTCATCAACAAACTACTGATGGTTTCATTCACGCCGCGATAATGACGCAGGAACCCGACAAACCCAATCCAGATTCCCCCGCAGAGCAGTCCGGAGATCGCCATACCCAGTTGCACCACCAGGGGAGCTGT
>JBAVRC010000857.1:0-1656 GCA_049694615.1 Thermosynechococcaceae cyanobacterium
GATAAAGGTTGCGGAGAGAGACAGGATAAATGAAATCCAGGTCTGGGCAATCCAAGCACTGGTCAAAGTTGAAGTCGCAAGGTTCTTTTTCATGATGATAGTCCAGGGTTATTGACTAAATAAACTAAACCATTGCAAAAACGGGTTTTAAACCAAATAAATGCTTGAGGTAACTTTGGGTTAACTCTCGATCCCAGGCTTTAATGCGGACCATGACACGGGTGAAGGTGAACCCCAGTTCAACCACATGGGGGAGGTACCTCACCAGCTGAGGAATTGAGGTCATTTCTTGCCCATTGGTGCGATCGCTTTTGTGATGTTTGATCAAGGCCGTCAGGTCTTGCATGGCGGATGTCAGTTGCTCCATGGCACTGTTGCCAAAGGCCCACCGACTAAAGCCCCAAAATTTGGCCAAGTGGTTGACCTCATCTTGCAAAAGCTGGGCGATCGCCTGTTGCAGGTCCCCGGTGGAATGGGACATCAGCCAGAGGTAAACGGCGATCGCACTCCATTCGGTCGAAATGCGGGCACACAGGTGTTGGTAGACAGCCTCGACGGGATCGTCCCCTGCTTCGTAGCCTGAGACGGTATTGGGTTTGGGTTGAAAGGTTTCGCCTGTGAGCTGCTGATAGAGTTTCCGCATGACGGGGGTATGCTGACGTTCTTCTTTTTCCCAGATCCCAACGGATTGCCGTTGGGCATCTTCACTTAATTCGCCGCCAATGAACTGGGCCATTTGCGGATGAAAGGGATGAAGGTAAGCCCAACTTTCTTGGGCATAATCTCGAATAGGCGCTTCAATTTCTGCGGCGCTACTGATGATTTGGACAAACAATTCTCGGTCTACGCCAATGATTTGATCGGCGCTCACCTGTTTCCAATGAATCGGTTCCCAGGGGCGCTGGTGCGGATGGTCAAACTGGCTGGGCAAGTCGGATAGGCGATCGCTTAAAACATCCACCGACAAAAACCGATCCACCAAACGATTGATTCTAGCTCTGGTACTGAAGTAGGTGGGTTGCAATGAATGTTGTCCGGCTAAATCCCGAAGGTCGCTGTCTGAACGGTTCAACATGGCTTTCTCTCAATTCAACAATGCATGCATTCTGTCCGTTGAAGTCCAGAAGACGCGATGATTAGGGGCGATCGCCGCTCAGTTCCAGGCAGGCGGGTCTAGTACCCAGAAGCAGAGCGTAATAGGATGAAGCAAGGTGAAGTGGAGTGAGTTTTAGATCCGTTGTTATGGATGAAATCAAATTCGAGACCTGGTTTCCGCCTGATCGGCAGCAAAGCGTCATCGCACAATTACAGCGACGGGTGGGTTTAACACGGATTCGGGCCGAGTACCTGGTGCGACTGTGGGTTTACCTTTTGGTCAAACAAACGATACGGCAAGATCCCAAGGCAAAGCCGCCAATTCCTGATCTGGTGCTCCTGGCTGAGCCTGAGATTTGCACCTATCGCGAAGCTGCCAATTTGTTTTACGGCGAAAAAGAACAGGGGAGCGATCGCGCTGCGGGCCTGATGATCGAGAAATTGGCCGCGTTAGGGTTGATCCGTAAAAGCTTCGACGGGAATGCCACGATCATCGAAATTCTGCCCATTCCCGAACTTTTAAACAATCCGACAACCCAGAGCTTGGCTGAAGTAAAGCCG
>JBAVRC010000858.1:0-1587 GCA_049694615.1 Thermosynechococcaceae cyanobacterium
TGCATATTGCCTTGTAGGATGGCTTCAGAATCTAGCCACAAACCGGGAAAGACCTGACTGCGAATGACACCCTGTTCATCCGCCAACAATGAGACATAATCGCCATCTTCCAGCACGAACCAATCGATTTTTTGCTCAAACACCTGCCAGACGATATATTCCTGTGCCCCATTGCGACGATAGGATCGTTTTTTATCGCCCAAATCAATCGTGGCGCTACTTGCCGCAATTTCTGCGACCAATTCTGGTGCGCCTTCCAAATATCCATCTTCACTTAAGGTTGAATGTCCTCCACATTCTGGATTGATCAACAACACGCCATCAGGTTGCGGTTCATTGTCGATATCTAGCCGAACGGTTGGCTCAATTCCCATTTCGATCTGGGGCGTTGAGGCTTCATAGACCCCTAGCCAAGTCATTAAATAGCCATGAGGCTTAGCGTGGGGTCTAAATCTTAAGGCAGATGCCATGTAGACAATTCCTTCGATTAATTCGGCTTTTCTGACTTCTGGCATGGCGTTATAGCGGCGCTCAAATTCTTGCCGTGTGAGGCGATCGCCATTTTCCAGGGGTGGCAGTGCGGTGGGTTTGCTGAAGGAAGTAGCCATGACAGTACCTAGGATCGCAGCAGACAGGGTCTCTCCATTATCGGACAACGGATTTCGACCATACGGCTTATGCATTGGGCCGATTCAACCCTCTCAAGTGCAGCTCGTAATGAAACATTTCCTCAAAGGTGGTGATATCAATGACATACCCCGAGCGATCAGGACCCACAAATAAAGTGCGATGGCGATTGGAGAGGAGTCCACCATGATTCTCAAATTGATCGATGCGTTGTTTTATATCTAGCCATAGACAAGTTTTCCAATCCTGGCCAATGGCATAGGTATTGACCGTCACGACACAGTACAAATCGTCAAGCTGCGCAGCGCGCACCCTAACCAGATGTTCCAGCCACGTCAGCTGTTTGCGATGGGCTACCACAACGGCATAACCGTTAGCCGCAGGATCTGCATAATGAAGGGTCCAACCCCGATAATGGGAAGAAATAGGAACTTTAGACCGTTTTTGCCACCAGGTTCGATATTTCTGCAATATGTCCCCAATCATCCCCAAGCCATCCCCAAGCAAACGCTCATCCCTTGATGTATCGTTACATGAGTAAAGTTAATATAACTTAAAGAAAATCTTAATATTTCAAGACAATCCAACCTTTGTACCCTAGACCAATGCCCAGTCCCATAACATCGGTCGCGATCGCCATTTTGGTTCAGTCGGGACAGTTTCTGCTGCAATTGCGCGATCCCCTTCCGACGATTGTTTTTCCGGGGCATTGGGGGTTATTCGGTGGTCATATCGAGGCCCATGAGACACCGGAGGAGGCTGTTTGGCGTGAGCTCGTCGAAGAAATTGGCTATCGTCCGCCGTTCTTAAGATTTTTTTGTCATGATCAGGGTGACAACGTGATTCGTCATGTGTTTTGGGGGCCTTTAACCGTGCCTGTCAGTGCCCTGGACTTACAAGAAGGATGGGATTGCGGATTACTGACGCCTGCACAAATTTATGCAGGGGCTGCCTATAGTG
>JBAVRC010000859.1:0-10865 GCA_049694615.1 Thermosynechococcaceae cyanobacterium
ATCCGCAGCGAAACGTTTCCAGGGTTATGGTTGGCGGTGCCTGCGCTGTTGGCGGGTAATATGATAGAGGTGGTCAATGTTTTGCAAAGGGGGATTGCTGAACCAGCCCATCAGCAATTTATCCAAAAGCTTACCGAAAAACCTTAACGCTATCGAGCAGAGGTTAGGCTAAACTGGTTGGGGCTAGGTTGAAATTATCCATACGTCTTGACGGGATTGGGCGAGATGTCGTCTCTGGTGTTACCCTGTGTATTGGCAATTTTGGCGGCACTTATTGGTTATTTCCTCAATCAGCTCCCCGCAGTTAAAAATTTCCCAGGTAAAAATTTATATATTTTTGGGCTGCTGGTTGAAGGTGTAGCACTGACCATTATTCTGACCGCGCTGAGTGATGAAAAGATTGCACAGCAACACACTTGGCTCAAGACAGGGGTTTGGGTGGTAGGATCCCCCTTACTTTTAACACTTGTGCAACTGGGATGGGCGATTTGGAACCACCGTGGCCAGACAGCGACTGGACCGGACCTAGACGACTTGCAACACCGGACTGAGCTATTGGAGGTTGTGAGCCAAGATATTCGACGGCGACAGCGGGAGAATTTCAAAAATCTAGAGCCGCAGGTGGTGATGCCCCTGGAAATGCAGGATCTGCCGGAGACAGTCGGTCAACCTGCCTTGCTTAAGCCGCAAACGGCTGGCCCATCTGACACTTCCCGCAAACCGTTATGGCTACCCGTGAAACGATTTTTGCGGTTGGCGGATCAGCCCGCAACGGAAATTCCCAATACCCGTCGGTTAGCGGATGTGTTCCGGCAAGCGGATCGACGGGTGTTGGTGTTAGGCAAACCTGGGTCTGGCAAAACGACGTTGTTGCTGGAGTTGGCTGAGCAATTGCTGCAAGAGGCCCAACAGCCGCACCAGACTTTTATTCCCGTGCGGTTGGAATGCTCCACCTGGAAAGATGATCGTCAGCCGTTAGCGGACTGGCTGATTCTCCAGTTGAAGGATCAATACAATGTGCCCCTAAAGGTGGGCAAACGGTGGCTCCAACGCCAACAACTGGTGCCGTTGTTAGATGGGCTAGATGAGTTAGGGTTAGCCCGCCAAAAAACAGCGACCCAAGCGATCGCTCAGTTTATCCGGGACTCTCGCTACCCGGCGCTGGTGGTGTGTTGTCGGCAAGAGGAGTTTAACCAAGCCCAAGAACAGCTCTTTGGGCTTCAGGGGGCAGTGTATCTAGAACCCCTGAGAGATGAACAAATCCAGCATTATCTCCAGCAAATCCAACGCCCCCAGCTTTGGGAGCAGATTCAATCGTCAGATTTACGGGCGCTGTTGCCCGATTGGGAGAACCGCGATCACAATGGCCAACTACCGGGGCTGCGGTCTCCTTTGCTCTTAAATATGCTGTTGGTTGCCTACAAAGGAGACCCCATTCGCAGCCAGAATGAGTTGTTTGCCGCCTACATCCAAGAGCAATTTCGGCAATACCGAGTGCAGCACGGCCCACCCCCCTATACCGAAGCCCAGACCCGTCGTTATCTGACCTGGTTGGCCCGACAACTCAAAGCTGAAAGGACCACTGAATTTGAGATTGAAAACCTGCAACCCCGTTGGCTAGAACAGGCTTGGCAACTTTGGCTCTATCGACTGATTAGTGGGTTGATTTTAGGGCCAATTTTTGGGCTGATTGGCATGCTAATTTTTGGGCTGATTGGTGGAGAAATTTTTGGGCTAATTTTTGGGCTAATTTTTGGGCTAACCGGTGCTTTAGATAACATTTCAATGACTGAAAGTTTTGACTTCTCTGCCAAAGGAATTCAAAGGGGAATAAATTCTGGGTTGATTTTTGGGCTGATTTTTGGGCTGATTGGTGAGTCTTTTTTTGGTCTGATTGGTGGACTAATTGGTAGGTCGATTGGTAGGCAACTTTTTGGGCTGGTTGGTGGATCGATTAGTGGGCTAATTAGTGGGCTAATTTTTGGACTAATTTTTGGACTAAAAAATAACAATATTTTGATAAAAAACAAGCCTAATCAAGGTATTTTAGAATCCATCAAAAATGCTATTTTTATTAGTATGATTAGCAGCCCTGTTGGAGTATTGCCGTGCACATTGCTCTGGCTTGCCACAGGGCAAGCCGTTGTATGGGATCAGTGGCCACTTTTTGCCTTTGGCGGAGGGTTGCTATTTGGCCTTTCTAGTTTTCTGCCATTATTCCAACATGTCACACTCAGAGTTTTACTGTGGGCTAGCAAAGCTACGCCCTGGAATTATGTAGCTTTTCTCAACTACGCCAGTGAGCTACGTCTAATCCAAAGGCTTGGGGGACGCTACCGCTTTGTCCATGACCTCCTGCGAGAACACATGATTGGTCAAACTCCCCTACCGCAGCGACAGCCCACCCTACCCAATTGGATCCGTTTCCCAGGACTTGGAGTAGGGCTAATTGTGGCGTTTACAGCAGCACTTGGCATAAGACACATTTCTTGGCAACTTGCCCAAACAACTACACCAACATTACAGGCGGGAGATTGGGTGTTTTACGACTTCTTTTCTTATCGTTTCGCCCGCCCGCAACGGGACGAGTTAATTTTCTATTTCGGTGCGGGTAACTATCAATGGATTGTAGGCTTACCTGGCGACACCATTGCCAGTCGTGACGGGCGGCTTTTAGTCAATGGTCAGCCGAGCAGCAATAAACCTTATACCCAGTTTCCGCCAGGTTACTCGATTCAAAACCCGTTCCAAGTGCCTAAGGAAAGCTATTTTGTCATGGGTAAAGCCATTAATCAAGAGGGTATTTTTACACCCACCAGCAAAGTGGTCCATCGTACAGAATTAATAGGACGATACCTATGGCGATTTTGGCCACTGCAACGGTTTGGGGCGATACGCTGAAGAGTGTGCTGGGGTCTGTAAAAGTGCGGGTTAGCTCAGTGTTGTAAGTCGCTGGAGTAATTCTGCCCGCGACAATCCCGTAAATTCCAGCAGGAATTGCGCGTACTCTGCTGAAGAAAGCTGGAGAATCGTGGCGATCGCCTGTTCTAGGTCTGCCTCTAGGGTTCCGAATCGGGCCTGTAATAGAGCCTCAACCGTCGCACGTCGATCCTGCTGAATCCCGACTTGCCGCCCTTCTTGAATGCCCTCTTGCCGTCCCTCTTGCCGGGTTTTTTCGCGCCACTCTAGATATGCCGGGGATAATTGCATAAACAACTCCTGGGTTTCTACGTTGGTTAAGTCGCTTGCTTCTATGGTAATTCGCCAATTGGCTAATAGCTCAATGGATCGACGTCTAAGAGAATGGTCTGGGGATAGGGCCATCAGTTCTTCAATGGCTTGTTTTTGAGTTTTCCCTTTGCCGAGTAGTCTGAGCCATAGGGTGTCTGGGGTTTGGGGCAATTGGTTGAGGGCGATGATGGCGGTTCTTAAAAAGTGTCCGAAAAAGTAAATCCCTGGTCCCCAGTTGGGTGCATCGAGGGTTGTGTTAAAGCCGTTGAGCAGGGTTTTGGAGGCGGAGGAAGCTAAAATCCACAGCATAGGGAGCTGTTCGGGATTGATGGGGATGTCTTCTCGTTTGGATTGGCGTTGACGATCAGCATGGACGAACAAGAGTTTTTGCAGGCAGTCTTTGATTTCTGAAGGGGTGGGTGGGTTGCGATAGGCTTCTAAAAGGCAGGGGGTTTGGCTAAGACGTGCCAATAGCCCCAACTCGGTATAGCTGGCGGTTGGGTGCGGGTAGGGCGTAAACCAAAGGTCAATCTGACGGGCTTCGCCGAGGAGTTCTTTGCCAACGGTGACTTCGCCGTAGGGGGTGAGCAGTTCTTCGAGATATTGTTTGGAAAATTGATCGAATCGAAAGCGGGTCATGGTCTGGCGATCGCACAAGTCTTGGGCATGATATCAGGTTGATGGGTGATCGCTGGGCAAACTGCTATTGCGGTAGGCGATCGCTCAAGGTACGTGGCTCATTTTGCGGCGTTGGCTTGCAATAGCCGCATTTAAAAATGCAACGTTTCTGATTGTGATGGTGGAGTTTGGCGCAACGGACGGATTGACGCCCCTGCCAACGCACATAGACTTCGGCAGCCAGCAACATCCCCACCAGCGGTGCAGTGAAATAGATCCAAATTGCGGTCCAATGGTGTGCCGCAATCGCCGAGGCCAACGTGCGCGCCGGATTCATGCTCATGCCCGACAGGGGCGCTTCGATGGTGATATAGACCGCAATTAAGGTCCCCGCACACAACCCGGTATATTGCCCTTTACTAGGATGGTTGGAGACCCCTAATACCATCAACATCAGACCAAAGGAAATGATCAGTTCCGCGAGGAAGGCGATCACAACCCCACCAGCCCCCGGAACCGTCACGATGTAATTCACCGCAGGGTGGGCGATCGCCCCGCTCAAGATCCCCCCAGCTAGCCATAGCCCGATGAGTCCGCCTAAAAACTGAAATAGGATATAAAACAACGCATCCCACGGCTTCACCTTCCCCAGACGAAAAAAGGTGAACGTGAACGCTGGATTGAGATGGGCACCGGATTGCTTGCCCCACGGAGAGTAAACCAGGGCGATCGCCGTTAACCCCATCGCCACCCCAATCAGGAATCGTCGGAATAGGGGATCGGCGATCATCTGATGAAGGGGAGAAGCCGGATGCTCCAGCAGGGCAGTGAAAACCGCTGCCGAAATCATGAACAGGCCCAACCCCGCAGCCTCCATCAAATATTCAGGATAGTGACGACGCAGTGCATTCACGACCGCTCGGAAACCTCCAATTCCCCCGTTTGCCGAGTAATTTTCCAATGGGTTTGTCCCTCCTCACGCCAGAACCGTAGGTCAACGATTGCCTTGCCAATTGCCAAATTCGTGAGTGCTAGATCCGGTAACCAATCGGGCAACACCGGATGGAGTCGGAGCGTTCCATGGGGGGCATCGGCCTCCAGACCCAGCATCGTGCGGATGAAAAAGAAGATCGATCCAGCGGCCCAGGCTTGGGGAATATTGGCATCTGGGTAAGGTACCGGAAAACCTTCGGATTTGCGCTCAATGCCAGCAAACAGTTCCGGCATCCGTCCGGCCTCGAAGTAACTCGCTGCTGCAAAGGTCGCTTCCGCAATGCGATTGGCCGCTTCGTGGAACCCATAGCGTTTTAACCCAGCCGCAATAAAGGAATTATCGTGGGGCCAAACACTCCCCAGTTGATAGCTGATGGGATTATAGGCCGGATTCAGCGCCGAGAGGGTGCGCACGCCCCACCCACACCACAGATCCGGCTGAAATAACCGCTCTGCTAGGCGCTGGGCGCGGTCGGCGGGGACAATACCGGCCCATAGCAAGTGGCCTGGATTGGACGTAATGGAGCGAATTTGCTGCTTGTGGGAGTCCAACCCTAAACAGTAAAACCCTTCCTCTTCCATCCAAAAGCGCTCATTGAACCGCTGGTATAAATCATCAGCCTTTTGACGCAGGTGCTGAGCATGGGCTGAGTTCCCCCAAACTTCATAGATCTCTGCGGCGCGCTGCCAAGCCGCGTAAACGTAGCCTTGTACCTCGCAAAGGGCGATGGGCGGATCGACTTGATGCCCATCCGGGTAAACCATCGAGTCGCCGGAATCTTTCCAGCCTTGATTGCGCAACCCATCCTTGGAACGGGTGAGATATTCCACAAATCCATCGCCATCGAAATCGCCGTATTGGTCAATCCAGTTCAGGGCCAGATCCAGTGCCATCTCGCAGTCCTGGAGCATACTCCTATCTGCATTCCAACAGTAGGCTTCCGCCAGGGTAATAATCCACAGAATCGTCGCTTCAATGGTGCCGTAGTAGGGCGTGTGCGGCACTTCATGGAGCTGCGCCAACTCCCCCCGCCGAATTTCATGCAGAATTTTGCCCGGTTGGGCATCCCGCCAGTCATCCACTTCTGTCGCCTGAAGCTGCGCCAAACGCACCAATGTTCCCCGTGCAAACTCAGGATTTACAGCCATGGTTTGCAGTCCCGCAATGATGGAGTCCCGGCCAAACACCGCCACAAACCACGGTAAACCAGCAGCGGGCATCCAGTAGGATTTGCCATTGTCTTCAAAGGCAATGCGCAGCGCACCCATATCGATCAAGGCTTGGCGATAGGTACTAGCCACGTCTGTGTTGGACGATTGCAGTTGTGTCGAAATATCCAGAAAGTTTGCCAACACCTTCCCGGCCTCGGTCACATCAATTTCGGCACTGGTGTGGCGGGGTTCCAGGACATCCCCATCGGCCAGGGCAATATGGTTGATACAGCCGCCCCAGGTCTGACCGGGTTCGAGCACCACATCGAAGATCAAACGACCATTGGCATAACGCGGCAGCGAATCGGCGTGTTCGAGGGCCGTAATCAGTCCCCTTTGAAAGGGACCGTTTTGGTAATGGGTGTTCAGCTTACCGTCTTCCCAAACGGTTTGCATTTGGCCCCGAGCCAAGAGTTGTTTCCCCTTAACCTGAAAAATATCGGCAAAGTCGGAGCGGAGCGATAGCATGAGTTGCAAGTCCACCCGTTCCATGTGGTGATTGGTGATATGGATATCTTCATGGAGGCCACCGACGACATCTCGTCGCAAGGTGACAATCAAACGACCTTCCGGGAGCGTGCCGCCAATGGTTCGCAGTTCAGGATTGGTGAATTGATACAGGGCCACCCGATGGGTCAGGATACTAGAGGCCAGCAATTTTAAGGGCGTTCGGTTGAGGGAAATCTCATAGTAAGAAATCAACCGAGTATCCCGCACAAAAAATCCTTGGGGAAGCTGATCGTCAATGGAACCATTGCGAGCAGTCACTAGAAAAGAAGATCCGTCGCTAATGGCAATTTGTTCGGTGTTCACCGCAACTTTGGCTGGCATAATCCACCTCTACTGAACTTTTCTGTAGTGTAGCGGTATGCTCTGAGCCATTCATGATGCTGGGTTAAACTGATCCTGTGATTCGTCTGAATCTGTGCTGAGAGATCAGTCAGGACTGGAGGTGATCGCTTGGGAATGAGGAGTAGTTCTGATTAAGGTCTTAACAATCCTGCATTGCGTAGACGAGTGATAAATCCTGGACGATTACTGTATTGTTCCTGGAGAGTTTGAAGGCGATCGCGAAAGGCATCCGCAGTCCCTTGCATGACCGCAATATCTCGTAAGTCTTTGAGATGGGCGACGGCTCGATCATAGGGACCAGCCTGCTTCAGTTCAACCAATTGAGAAATTTCTTTCCATAGGGTCTCCGCCTTGGGTGCGATCGCCTCTAATCGTTTTCGTTCCGCCTTTTCCGCAGCTTGACGTTCTTTTTGCGTTCTTTCTTTGTGCTTATTCTTAGCAATCTCCATCAGCTCTGCTAGCGTTCGCTGAGCGTCCGTGCCAGTCGGAGTCTTTTTCTGACCGTAGCGCGATCGTAAATACAGCAGTAATTCGGCACCGATATGGGTTTCGCCATTAATCGCTCTGAGCAGATAGCCGTTCCGTTCAGTATCTGAGAGTGCTGCCAACCATTCTTCAACAGGCTCGCTGGTTGCTTGAGCGCTAGCGCTTTCTGTGGCTGCTGCGGCAATCAGGTCTTCATCGACCATAAAAAAGTCTGCCAACTCCTTAAGAGCGGGCGACAGCTTTTTGAGATTGGGTGGGACGGGTGGCTCAACCATCTCTTCTGGATCGGCATCGATATCCTCGGAGAAACCAGAGCGAAGCCAAGCCAGATACAGCGCCCGAAAGTCTCCCTGCAATAAGTCTTCGCGCAGAGCGACTAGCCCGCCTAGGGGCACTCCGTCATCGTCAATCCAGGCGTGGTAGTCTTCCGCATTCATGGTGATATCCAGAATGGTGGATTTTTCGGTGGTTGAAACGGAGATGCAATGCTTAATGCAATAGGGTTTGAATACCTCCGGTTTGACCAGGTTTTTTGGGAACCGAAACATTAACTGCCTCGTACCAAAGTTGGCAATATAAAGCATCATGTCAAAGCAACGATCCAGAACTTTCTCTGGGTCGCCGCGAAAGTCGCTGTAGTTGTAGACAAAGCTGGCGCGTGTTGCGCTCACAGAGGCCCGACTGGATAATCCCCTGAGATAGGTTTGGTCAGCGCTGCTTAATGGCCGATCTACCGCTTGAAATTCGTAGTACTGGTATTCGCTCATGGGATCGTTGCTGCTGCTATAGCGGAAACTAAATCTGTCTCATTTTAACTTGTATGGGTGGGGCGATCGCCATTGATTTCATAGGGAATAGCGTTTGCCCCCATCCAACAAAAATGTGAGATCTCATAATAGGAGAAAATTTCATAATTTTCTTAAGATTTTTTTCGGCAATTATTTATCCACTCATTCAAGGATTTTCCGTAGTGATATTGGCTCCAAAAATTAGCAATATCTTCAACCATCGGTGCTGACTCCGGCAGTAAACCCGTACCATATCTTGGGTTATATCGCTCAGAATAGTTCCTGGCAATCTGATACCCCCAATAACTTGACTCGGAAGGACGCAAAATAGTATTGATCGCCTCTTCAATTAATAAAACTTCTTTGCATTGATGATACGTACAGGCCCCCAAGATTGCTTCTCATATTGGTTATTAACCTCTCGAACCTTGGATAAAATTGTCCGAAGGACTTGCTCATTTTCTTTCGTCACATTGGCCAAATAAACTTCGATTGCAGAAATTGCTTCGCCAACAAGATTCTTGCAACTATTCCAAACTTCTTCTCCTAGATAGTAGGATTCTACTTTTTGCTCCATCTTGTCCCGTGTTAAACGCGCAAGATACAGGCAAAATTGTGCTGCTGCTTCTGGCTCAGCACAAAGGCTTTTGAGGCTAGTTAAGCGCGTAATATTAAAGTCCTTGCCCTGATGAAGCTCTTGGGCAATTTGAATAAAGGTAGCAATCTTTTTGGACACTGTTGATGCCGCTATGTTTAATTCTTACCTCATTTTTTAACTTTAGTATGATGTTTGATTAAACAGCACAACCAAAATATTCTATACAATCTCACTTCAAGTCTCGCTGTTCCAGGAACGAAACCAGCTTCCGCTTGCGACTATGGGTTTGCATCAGTTGTTTGTGATACTGTTTCCATTCCTCCGCTTGTCCCAGTTGTAGATAGCCAGCCCTTACTTTACGCAACCAATTGGCCGCATGATAATAATACTGCGCTTTCCCATCATTCATAATGGATTCGGCACGCCTGCGGGCATTTTCAATGACCCATTCAGGATGATCGGCCACGGCGGCATCCATCGTTGCATGAATGATATCTGACTGGAAAGAACTGAGTTTATCGACAGTGGCGATCGCATCTTCAATCAAGCCCTCTTCCAAGAAAATAGAAACTTTCGCCCCGTCGTCAAGGGTTGTCTTCAGGCGCAATTGTTTCAGTAACTTTGTTTTCAGTGTTTTCCATTGAGAACCCGCTAATTCTTTGATTTTCAGATAATCTTCTAAGGACGGAAAGAGTTGAAATGCCTGTAATCTTGCCTGAAGGGCGACTTCCTCATCCATACCTTCAGCTAACTCACTCGTCCACATTGCCAATCGATAAGTACCGTCACCACCTAAGTCAAGTCCTTGCTTTGCGATACTCAGTGCCTGCTCCAGCTTTCCCTGATCGCGAAGCGTCTGCGCCAACGTGAATGCTTGTGTTGCGGTTGTCATATGTTGCTGCGCCTGGGCGATCGCCTCCTCTGTTCGTCCCAGTTTTGCCAATATGCGCAAATAGAGATCCGTCTGTCCTTCTGCTTGGGCAAGATATTGATACTCTTCATATCTTTCCTGTCGCTCTAAAATGCTCAACCGAATTTGGGCCAGATCGTCAGCAAAATCTGGCGCTTCGCCCTCCCAAGCACCTAATTGTGTAATCTCTCCTTGAAACACCCTTTGGAGCGGTGGATAATCCCATCCCTGCACCAAGGCAGTCAAACTCATGGCAAAACTCTCAATGCCGTAGGCATCCACCTCTGCTTGCCAGGTTTCTAGTTCTTGTTGCCATTGCTGGCGATCGCCTTCCGATAACTCAGCACTCAGAATAGCCTCAGTCAAGGATGCATCCAGGAGTTCAAAAAAATCGCCACTTTCGCCGCTAGAGCCATCCAAATTCATCCAATCCTGGACATAGGCCCGCACGACCGCACCCACAATAATGAGTCCGTTATTGCCATCCCCCTTTTCAATAAAAGCGTCGGCTTTTTTGAGAATTTCTTCAATTTCTTCCATTGCAGGGGAATCGTTCCACTGCTCTGAGTAGCGAGCAATGATTCGTTCAACCTGGCGTTCAATCGGGTTTGGATCGACGGCTGTATGGCGAGACCCTTTTTGCACTTTGGTGGTTTTGGGCGGGGTGATTTGGAAAATTTGCTGTTCGATCGCCTCTACCCAATCGGGTTGCGCTAGGGCAAGTTTATGTAAAACCAATTGCAGTTGTTCGCGGGTTAGGGGAGCTACTAGTTCCATCAGTTCGGGACGTTGCTCAATGCGATCGGGCTGATGCAGGCAAGTCAGGAGGGTTGCAATGATGTGTTTGCACCATCCTTCAAAATTGTAGGGGCATGTGCAGAACGCACTGGTGATGCCGCCTTTGTCAAAGTCAATGCTGACGCGATACGGGTTGAATTCGCTGCCCTCTACATGGGCAGATAACGCATTGCCCCGTTGAATGAGCGACGTTACTGAGCCACTTTTGTAATAATCTTGACCGCGCTCAAAGGATTTATCGGTCGAATGGCGACGAATGGAGGCTTCGCTTAATTTTGGGATCATCGATTCACTCCTGAATCACGCTTAATCAGCCATTGTTTTCATCTTAGGAGGATTCCGATGCAATGGCGATCGATGATGCGGGTTGGGTTAGGAG
>JBAVRC010000860.1:0-2044 GCA_049694615.1 Thermosynechococcaceae cyanobacterium
CTGTAAGGCTATGATGCACCTAAATCAAGCCTTACAGATTTTTTGTGCCTCCTTATTTCAGTGGCATTGATACAGGTGATCGCTTGTTGGTAATCATGAGCAGTCAGCGGAATTGCTACAAACAAACGAAGATTCTCATCTAGCAAGCGTTGAGCTACTGCTGGAGCAATGGTTGGTCTTACAGGTAAGCGAGTCAGAACAGAATAAAGTTCGGCAAAAGTATGTGTTGAAAGGTAGCCGTTAATTTCCTTTTCTTGTGCTCTCTGCAACCATGGCAGACAGACACCATGCCGAGGATGGCTTGCTTCAAATGCTGCTACAAAAACAGAAGTGTCAAACAGAACATTCATAATCAGCAATCAAACTACTGAGTCGTTCTTCCCGCATTTGTTCAACAACATTTTCTAGCTTGCCAGTAGGAGTAGATTCAATCACCAAGGCAGTTCCAATCTGATATAACTTGGGTTCAGTCTTCAGTAAATTTTCAATCGCGACTTTCAAGAATGCTTCAACGGTCATGCCCTGTTCTGCGGCTTGAACCATCAAACGTTCTTCAATTTCTGGAGTCAATTCAAGCTTAATTGCCATACAGTCTCCATATTTGCCTAATTCTATGAGGCCGACCTAAATTGAGCTATTGCCTCTAATTCTATCAACGTATGGAATGCATCGCCCAATCAAGGCAATGCGGACTCTTGGTGCGCTAGCTATCGCCTATTCTCAGGGGCTTGGGTCATGAATGCGATCGCTTGTTCTGAGCACTGTGGAGACATAAACATACAGTTGCTAACCCACCTTAAGGATGTGTTTTGAAAATAGCCATTCAGGCTAATCCGATCGCGCCTAATCAGACACTCAAATTGGAATCAAGTTCATTGCTTGAGGTGGTCCCCAAAAACTGGATAGGGTCATAAGCTCTGGATTACCCCCCTATGCTAGGAGTAGTACATGAGCAACAAACGAAAACAGTACAACCCCCAATTTAAGGCCAAAGTGGCCCTTGACGCGGTACGCGGAGAAAAGACTGTAGCAGAATTATCGAGTCAATACAGTCTTCATCCGACAATGATTAATAACTGGAAAAGGCATCTAATAGAAGAAGCAAACACCCTATTTGAGGGTGGAAGCAAAAAACATGAGGGTCAAGGCAATCAAGACGCTCAGATTGCAGAATTATATCGTCAAATTGGACAACTTAAAGTAGAGCGAGATTTTTTAGAGCAACGGTCGGTACAACTGGGCTTAAAGATCGAAAAGTCCTGGTCATGACCGACCATGAATTAAGTATCAAACGACAATGTGAGTTACTTAGCTTGAGGCATTCTAGCTACTATTATCAGGCGAAATCAACATCTAATGAGGAAATAGAATTGTTAAGATTATTGGATGAACAGTTTCTGAAGACGCCCTGTTACGGAAGCCGAAAGATGACCGTATTTCTGAGAGAATCAGGATATTCAGTCAATCGCAAGCGAGTTCAGAGATTGATGCGTAAATTAGGCATAGAAGCGCTCTATCCCAAGCCTAGATTAAGCCAGAGGAATCTAGAGCATAAAGTCTATCCTTATTTATTGTGCAATTTAAGCATCGAAATGTCAAATCAGGTCTGGTGTACTGATATTACTTATTTACCAGTACTAAAAGGCTATTTCTATCTGGTGGCAATAATGGATTGGTACAGCCGTAAAGTATTGTCATGGAGAATATCTAATACCTTAGATGTACATTTTTGTATTGAGTCATTGCAAGAAGCATTTTGTAATTTTGGTTGTCCTCAAATTTTTAATAGCGATCAGGGCAGTCAGTTCACATCGAATGCATTTACACAATGTCTGAAAGACCGGGGGATAAAAATTAGTATGGATGGACGAGGACGATATCTAGATAATATATTCATTGAACGTTTATGGCGTTCTACTGACTGACGGACACATCTATTCCAACTCCTTACAGCAAAGGGATTCAGGCAGAGGAGGAGACCGTTCTAACCCGTGAGAAGAAAAACTGATTAAAGAACGTCTCCTTGGCCTTACGAGAGGCAAAA
>JBAVRC010000861.1:0-11133 GCA_049694615.1 Thermosynechococcaceae cyanobacterium
CTAAAAACCCTACCGTTGTAAGGGCTATAACCGAAGTAACACCGACAATAGAGCGGATCAAGACGTTGGAATTGAAGCGAGACTTATTTCTCATGAGTTACTCCTACAGAAAATAGGCTCTTTTGTACTGTGTTAATGAATTTGAGAGATATTTCCAAGACTGCGAATATTGTTCAAAAAAATGGTGAAAGAGATACGGGCTGAGAACTGTAGACTAAACTTCCGTATCTAGAGTTGCACACACTTTGATGATTCTAATCATTGAGACCAGATGTGGGTGAATGGAGAGACACACTTCAACCCGACTATCTTAGCAGCCTTTTGTTTAAGGTGGGGTAAACAAACGCAAACTATAAATTTCTTCAAGATTTGCTGAATGACCAAACACAGGGGTGTTCGGAGCCTGGAACAGCGTTTCCGAGACGATTAGAAACCCTTACAGCGAACTCGAATCCAAGCTTTTTTCTTCGCTGATGGTGGTAGGCAAATGCAAGCCACATTCTTGTTTCGCACCTTTGAACCGCGTTTGACGTTCGTGTTCGTCTTGATCCGTCATAGGACGGCTGGAATGCCAGTCACCAACCGTTGCGTAGCCTTTTTCTTTGAGGGGGTGATAGGGCAAATGGTGGGTTTGTAGATACTGATCGATGTCTGCCGAGGTCCAATTCAATATGGGCAAAATTTTGTAGCGTCCTTCCTGCTCGGAAAGGGGTGCTAAGGTCTTGCGATGGTCGGTTTGTTCAGCTCGCAGTCCGGCCAACCAGGCGATCGCCCCTAAGTCCCGTAACGCCCGTTGCATGGGTTCCACTTTGCGAATTTGGTCGTAGCGGTTGAGGGAATCCACTTCGTCTTTTTGCCAGAGGCGTCCGTCAATGGCCTCCATTCGGGCTGGACTAATGGGGGACTGATAGACGTGAATATTCAGCTTGAGGTCGGCGATCAACTGTTCGGCAAAGCGATAGGTGGCAGGGGGCAAATACCCGGTATCTACCCAAATGACGGGAATGTCGGGCCTAATTTGAGTGACCAAATGCAGCATCACCGCTGCTTGAATACCAAAGCTGGTGCTCATGACCAACCCATCCCCAAAGGTCTGTGCGCTCCATTCAATGGTTTCCACAGCAGAGGCTTGTGCCAGTTTGGCGTTGAGCGTAGGAAGGTCTAGGGTTTGGTTTTTTGTTAAGGTTTGCTGAACCAATGGTGTTCACTCCTGGTTTACCGTTCCGTTGATCAAAAACCTGGGCTGAGAAAAAAGGGTCTGTTGTGGATTATAGTCAACTGCGCGTTGGAACGGGCACCTTTTCGAGATAGGGAAGTAAGGTGGCGATCGCACGTCCCCGGTGACTCACTTGTCGCTTTTGGTCCTTGGACATTTCGGCAAAGGTTAGCCCCATCTCCGGTACATAGAACACCGGATCGTATCCAAACCCCCCTGCCCCTTGAGGCGCATACAAAATTTCACCGGGACAAATGCCCTCGGTTTGGTATGCAATTTGGCCATCGGGTTGTGCAAGGGCGATCGCACAAACAAATTGAGCCGTTCGGTTGGGATTATCGCCCAGTTCGCGGAGGAGTCGGGCAATGCGGTGGGCATCGTCGTTGCCATAGCGGGCTGAATACACCCCCGGAGCGCCTTGTAATGCCGCTACTTCCAGACCAGAATCGTCGGCGATCGCCCATTGGCCCAGATGTTGGGCCACTTGGGAAGCTTTCAGGCAGGCATTTTCCAGAAAGGTTTGCCCTGTTTCCTCAATGGTGAGATCGGCTGGCATCAGTTCCAAGGTCCAGGGAAGGCCCTGCAAGTGATGTTGTAGTTCTTTGAGTTTGCCAGGGTTTTGTGTGGCGACCACTAATGGGGTTATCTGTTTTTCATCGACTGTGGGCGGCATGGGGGTTGATAGTCCTTATTGGATCGCTGTTGTTCATGGGTTCAATATTGTCATTAATCAAGGGACAAGGTGTGCTGTGGCGATCGTTTTAATTCCACGAATGAAAGGATTAGTGGTACAGGAACAGCCATTATAAAATATAAATTTGACAATAACTTAAAGATAAATCGGTGATCAGCATTGTGGGCCGAGTCTAGGATGGGATGGCCCAAAGCGACGGATAGTCCGAATAGAATACATAAAAAGGTAATGGTGAACAAGGCAACGAGATAGCCGATTGCAAGTGATCGATGATTAAAAGGCAGTGCATTTACGGCATCGAAATACAAGACATTCTCAACGGCAGTCATGCACAAGAGGAGCTGAAAGCCAACGTAGGGGAGATAATGATTGAGGAAACTGATTTCGGAATCCCAGACAAACACCAATCTGAACCAAACGGTTAATATGATTTCGATGGGCAAGAAAATGGCTGCAATCAGGAAGGTATATTTGGGGACTTGGTTTTCTCGATAGGCATCATGAATTCTCAAGAAGTTGAAGATAACATACAACAAAAAAGGAATTTCCCAAAAGGGTAACAGCATAGCCGAAACCGTTCGACTGGGTTCATGATCCAACAGGTTGCAGGAATGATTAAATCCAAATAGGCGATAGATCGCAGTTGTTGTGGGGTCTACATGCACAAAGACAGAGGTCAAAATATATCCCGAGAGAAACATAATGAGTAATGTAATATACGCAAATATCCTCAATATTTCTGGATTAAAGGTTAAGGTTAATGCATAGTTGAGGGTCTTGGCATTATTGGAATTTCTGTTTTTCATGTTAAAATTTTGATAATGAGTGGGCAAGTTTATTCATTTAAGGAGGCTATCTTATGAGGATTCATTGCAGAGTTGCGGCGATCGCCGCAACTCGATATTCTGTTAGACTTAGCAGTGCGAGAGTTTCATGAAATTGAGCCGTTGGAATTTGTCGTTAACTCATTCTCCCTGACTCAATCTATATCTTGCTCTCAGGAGAGCGCTATGGTACAGACACCAGCCCAATTCGGAAAATGTTTCATCGAGTTGCCGGATTCGCTCTTACTACAAGTGACCCCAGCACAATTTGAAATGCTGGCGACGGTCAACCCCGATTTGAGGTTAGAAAGAACGGCGAAAGGAGAGTTGATCGTGAATCCGCCGACGGGATGGGAAACGGGAGAACGTAACCGCAGCCTGACCGGGCAACTGGATCGCTGGTATGAAGATCGCGAGGATCTTGGAAAAGCCTTTGACTCTTCTACCGGGTTCACGTTGCCGAATGGGGCGACTCGTTCTCCTGATGCCTCCTGGGTTAGTCGAGACCGTTGGGACGCATTATCTCCTGAGCAAAAAGGAACCTTTGCTAATATTTGTCCAGATTTTGTGGTGGAGTTACGTTCTGCATCGGATAGTCTTCAGTCGCTTCGGGAAAAAATGCAGGAATATATGGACAATGGTACTCAATTAGGCTGGCTCATTGATCCGCAAAATCGACAGGTAGAAATTTATCGCCTGGGACAGGACTTGGAAATTTTGGCAAATCCGACTGAACTATCGGGCGAAGCCCTCTTGCCGGGATTTATGCTGAATTTACATCGAATTTGGACCTCAAGACGCAATCAAGCCTGAAAAAAGGAGGAACGGCGCTGTAAATGCTGTCCCAACACTCACCTTAACGAAAGGGCGGCGAAAACAAGAGTCCACCTTGGGTCCAGAGTTTATTGGGACCACGCTCCAGTTTAAGAGGCGTTTGCGGACCTAGATTGCGATCGTAAATTTCGCCGTAATTGCCCACCTGTTTAATAATACGGGCGGCAAAATCGTTGGTTAACCCCATCCCTTTGCCTAAATCTCCTTCCTGACCCAGGAACCGTTTGATCACAGGATCCTTGCTGGTCGCAAATTGATCGATATTTTTAGAGGTAATGCCCAACGCTTCTGCTTGAAAGAGGGCAAAGATGGTCCATTGCACGGCATCGAACCATTGGGCATCGCCATCTGTCACAGCTGGGGCTAAGGGTTCCTCGGAGAGCGAGTCCTTCAGAATAAGGTGCTGTTCCGGCTGGGGCAACTTGGTGCGACGAGAAATCAGTTGGGAGCGATCCGAGGTGACCCCATCGCAACGGCCTTGAGCATAGGCAGCATAGACGGCATTCACGTCCTCAAACACCACGGGCTTGTATTGAATCCCCAATTTGCCCATCTGGTCGGTTAGGTTTTGCTCATTGGTGGTCCCGGTTTGCGTACAAACGGTTTTGCCCTGAAAATCTTTGAGGGATTGGATGCCACTACTGGCTTTGACCATCATGCCCTGTCCGTCATGAAAAACCACCGGTGCAAAGGCCAGTTTCACGGTGGTATCCCGACTGAGGGTCCAGGTGGTGTTGCGGCTTAAGACATCAATTTCGCCCGTCTGGAGGGCGGTGAAGCGTTCTTTGGCATTGAGCTGGCGATATTCTACGGCATCGGGTTTGTTGAACAGGGCTGCGGCGATCGCCCGACACACATCCACATCTAAGCCGGAATACTGTCCCTGGGTATTCAAAAAGCTAAATCCGGGCAGTTCGCCGCTGATGCCGCACTTGAGTTGACCCCGTTGCAAGACGGTTTGGAGCCGTCCGCTGGCTCCGCTGGTTCCCGTTGAATTAGGCGGACTACTGCTACTGCAAGCGGTCAGGGTGCCCGCTACCCAGAGACCGATTAAGGTCAACCCACGCGATCGCATCATGATGATTCGCCCTTCCAAAACTTGCGTTGATTTTCCCAATCCACTCAGATTGTACTGTTCGTCCGCCGAATGGAACGCCCTGACTTAGCATAGGATTAGAACAAGCCATTCTGCCGTATTAGGGTAATTTTCATGCCTCCACGTTGGCCCCGTAAACCCGATCGTAAAGACCCCGCTTTTCGGCGCATCGGCGATCGCATTAATTTTGCCCTCCATGTCGCGCTCTTTGCTGCTTGTAATTCAGGAGTGTGGTTTTTCCGGCTGTTGCAACAAGAAGCATGGCCTTGGACTCTCTGGCTGACTGGGGGCTGGCTGGCGCTGTTGCTGGGGCATGGACTGTATATTTTTGTGATTGCCGACTATAGCAACCCTGATTCAGGCAAGGCGTAGCCCCTGATGGGAGTTGCGGATCGTCAGGGAATGAGGCTAACGTTTTAAGTAAGGTTGCGATCAACCGATTCGGTTAGGGGCAACTCCTGCAAACCCTCAATAAGGCGGTGTCTCGATGGCCAATACGCTCGCATCGGAAGATATTGAAGCATTAGCCGCAGAGATTGGGCAAAGTATCTATATTGATGTTGCCAAATGGCATCTCTATCTGACCGAAGCCCATCTAGATACGGTCTTAGCGGAACGGTTTGCCCCCATGCTTTTAGCCGGAGAACCGGATGAAGGCCAGGTGATGCAGGTGTTGTCAGATATTTCAGTTCAGGTGGGCGGGGGAAAACGCGAGTTGCCATTGACCGATCTTTTGCCAGCGCAATGTCAGGTCAATTTAATGGATCTCCTCGCAGACTTTCAGCAACGTCTCTAGGTCCTGTCGCTCTCTCTGAAGGTGTTGTGAGTTCACGTCCAAAATTTATTCGGGAAGTGCGCAATGGGAAGGCGGTTTACGTTCCCTCTGCTTCCTCTGATCCGGCGATGGTTCCGTCTGGGGAAGTCCGTCCTTCCCAGGTTCGCGCCCCTAGGTTTGGGCTGCGATTAGCCCGTTTGATGTGGTTGGGCAGTTTCTGCGCGATCGCTGGGGCGCTATGGCTTAGTTTGCAGTATTTACTCAACCCGGATGTGGCCTTCTGGCTGGATCGCGGTTTGTTGGGACGGTTGGGGTCACAGCAACCCACATCAGACCAACCCCAAACCCTGGACCAACTCCAGGCAGCGATTGAAAAACAAGGCAAGATGCCGGGACAAACCATTGTGCTGAGCCATGCACTGGGTCTGGGAACAGGTCTCCACACGGCCACCAATCTGGCCATTCCGATTTTGGCCCAGGATGGCACCCCGGACTGTAAGGACCCATGCCGTGAGATTCGCGAGATCCGAGTTTATCGGGCATTGCAATTGCCCTTTTTGATTCGGATGTTTCAACGCAATCCCTACTTTCGGCAAACGGATGCGATCGCCGTACAGGGCCCATCCGGCGCAGATCTGTTGGCACTGGACCAAAACCCGTTGTTATCGGAGGGGTCCGATCAACCGTTGCCGTTAACGCAAGCGGAGGTGTACGAACCTGCGCCGCAACCGGGTTTATGGTTGCGCTTAACGGGCCTTAAAACCCAGGGCAGTGGGGTTTCAACCTATGGCCAGGTCTATTATTTCGATCCGTTTCGCGAACAGTTGAACTTGATGACCAATTGGGTGAGTCCGTCGGGAGATACGCCCCAGTGGCAGCAGGTTACCGGAGATGAATTGCCCGAACTGGTGGTGAATGAAACCGTGGGGATTGAACCCCACTACGAGGTGTATTTGCTGCAAATGGCCGATGGCGCAGCCCATCAACTGCAACCCATTCGGTTAACGGATCCGGCGTTTGCAAATCTGTCTTACACCAAGGGATTGGCCTTGGCACGCAGCGGGTTATGGGTGTCGGCGGCGTCGTTG
The DNA here is from genome assembly GCA_049694615.1 of Thermosynechococcaceae cyanobacterium. Lineage (GTDB taxonomy): Bacteria > Cyanobacteriota > Cyanobacteriia > Thermosynechococcales > Thermosynechococcaceae > JAAURS01. The sequence goes on from JBAVRC010000861.1 coordinate 6,528, forward strand.
CTCCGCGAGGTAAAGGCGGCCAACCCTAAGCAATGGACGGCTATGGCCCAAGCGCAGTTGGACTATATTCAGCTCCATGCCCAAATTACCCAAGCCCAAGCCGAGCAACCATCGGCGAGTGCAGTACAACGCATTTTGGGGTATTTAACCAATGGCTCCTGGCAGGCGGCGTTGGATGTGTTGCAGTCGGATCGCACGGCTGGCCCTGAGTTGAGGGAAATGCTGCTGTCGGATTCTGGTCGTTTGGCCAATCGCATTGATACAGCACTGAAGGCAAATCCTACAGACCCCAATGTGATTGCCTGGGGGGCATTGTTGCGATTTGTCCGCACGTCTGGACCTCAGGCGATCGCTTGGGCACAACAACAATCGAATGGCAATGGTGCGACCTTAACTCGGATCAAAAAACTGATCCAGCAATTAAATCAGCCGGATGCGGAGACGGTGCCAAAGTCTGGCGCAGAAAAACAGATGCCTGGGCCACAGCCTACAGCCCTGCCGAAACCCATTGTTCCGTCAAACATACCGCTAGACAATCCGGCTCTTTAAGGTTAAAGAACAAATTTTGGCAGATAACGTGATGTAATTCTGGTTACTCTAAACTTCTAATTTCAGCGCTTGCTGCAGAATTTTACGTTCTTCTACGGGAAGTTCTAGAAAAACACGCGGGTCATCGGGCGTTTGCTTATAGCGCAATGCGGTATTGAGGAGCCGTAAAGGCAGCTCGAATTCAGGTTTGCTACTAACGACTTCAGTCCAAGCATCTCGCCATGCAGTAGCCTGGGACAAACTAACCCTTTCTGAGGTGAACTCGCTGACCGTTTTGACGAGGGCAGCACTGAGTTCAGACAACAAGGATCTGCGCTCTAAACCATTGACTAGTTTGATAATGTTAAGAGTCCATTCTTGAGGGTTTGTAAGGGTAAGCAACAGACTTTGAACGGCTTTTTCTAAAAATTTTGAGTCGATATTTTGCTCTTCATTCAATAATATTTCTAGTGTTTTGTAGTTTTCAGCCCAGCCATTTAAGGCAGCTAGTGCTTTGGAACGTAGATCCTTAAGAAGTTTAAACTCTGGATTAATTTTAAGCGCGTTGTCATAGCAGATCACTACCTCTTTATAGCGACTTAATTGAAATAGGGCTACCCCTTTCCCCCACCAAGCTTTCCAATAATCTGGCTTGAACTGGAGGGCTTGGTCGTAACTGGCGATCGCCTCTTCATGGTGTCCTAAGTCGTCCAATGCAACGCCCCGGTTGTTACAAGCTTTCCAATCATCCGGCTTGAACTGAAGGGCTTTGTCGTAACTGACGATCGCCTCTTCATGGCGTCCTAAGTCGTTCAATGCAACGCCCCGGTTGTTCCAGGCTTCAGGGTAGTCCGGCTTGAACTGGAGGGCTTGGTCGTAACTGGTGATCGCCTCTTCAGTGCGCCCTAAGTTGACCAATGCAACGCCCCGGTTGTTCCAAGCTTCAGGGTAGTCCGGCTTGAACTGGAGGGCTTGGTCATAACTGGCGATCGCCTCTTCAGGGCGTCCTAAGTTGTCCAATGCATTGCCTCTGTTGTTCCAGACTAGATGGGCGTCCGGTTTGAACTGAAGGGCTTTGTCGTAACTGGCGATCGCCTCTTCATGATGTCCTAAGTTGTCCAATACAACGCCCCGGTTGTACCAGGCTTCAGAGTAATTCGGCTTGAACCGGAGGGCTTGATCGAAGCTATTGATCGCCTCTTCATAGCGTCCTAATTTTTCCAACGTAGCGCCCCGGTTGTTCCAGGCTTTGTGATAATTGGGTTTGAGTTCAATAGCTCTCTCAGCATTTAAAAAGGCGTCCTCATAAAATCCCAGATAACCAAGACAAGTCGCATATATTTCCCGTTCAACCCAGGAATCACGCACTTGGAGCAATTTTTCGGCAATTTTGAGAGTATTTTCGTAATTTTTTTGATAAAAATTAGTTTGAATTTCGTCTAAATAAGCTTGGATGCGCGGATCTTCATCAGTCATTGGGTCATCATCCAATGCCCATTCTAGATAGCGGTGCATTGACATAGATCGTTCAGGAGCCATCAATAAGGCTTGCTGCATGGTTTGTAGTTCATTTTTCGGATACCAAACCCGCAAAAAATCAACCATGAGCCGCAACGGTTCGCCCCGCTCCTTCTTCACCCCTAAACAAATCCGCATCAGCGGTTCGGCAATATCGTAAAACGATTCTCGGCCAATGGCTTCCGCCTTGACATAGCCCTTCTCCCGTAACTCCTTAAGCTGACTCGATGCCGTTTGTGCCGTCATAAAACAGCGCTGGGCAATGATTTTAACGGGTAAAGCATACTTCTTCTCGCAGAGCAATTCCACAATTTTTCGTTGCTGTGGCGATAAATATTGCATCCGCGATTGGTAGTAGGGCGTGAGCGCATCCACCAAACTCATAAACGGCGATACCAATTCTTCCAGGGCTTGATGGGTCAAAAAATCGGCAAAAATGATATAAATTCTTGGGTTCCCCCCAGCCAAATGCTGAACTGCCTTGACCCGTGTCAGTCCTGTGGGGGTTTGCAAAAAATTCGCCAAATCTGTCTGTTGTCGCACCGTGGCAATGTTAATCAAAAGTTGTTGTGCTTCTGCCGTTGTCAATTCGCTTAAATGAACTGGACGGAAAAAGCCATAGAACGGTGCAGTCCGCCGCTGCACCCCATTAAATAACCGGGGCGAAGTTGCCAGGATGGTGCAGTTGGCAAAGGTTTGCAAAAAAGCCCGAAAGCGTTGCTGCCCTGGTTCACCCAACCCGCTAAACAGGTCGTCGAGATTTTCGGCAATGAGTAATAGGGTCCGTTCGCCAATAAGTTCATTGAGCAACCGAACCCCAACGGCTTCTGCCTCCTCGGTCCCCAACGCATAAAGCGGTTCTACCCGCGCCTCAATCGTCGGATCTGCTTCCGCCAACGCCCGGAAAATCCGCACCAATAGATCTAAAAACGAGGTCACTCCCCATTCTTCCTCCCGCAGCCAAGCCACTAACAACCGCTCCTTCAGGTCGGGTATGGATTGAATGCGGTGATACACCAGAGATACCAGATGGGTTTTTCCCATCCCCCGTGCCCCAATCACAAGCGTATGCAGTTTCGCGGGCGTTAACGCACTCTCTTGAATGCGCTCCACCAAATCAGCGGCCAATGCCTCCCGCTGCACAAAAATCGCTTCCAGGGTTTCCCCATCCATCAAACTAGGGGTAAAGGAAAAGAGGACAGGTTTTTGCATCTTTACAGCCCTCGGCTCAGTCGCCAGTACCGTTGGATCAACCCAAACTTAAAGCGATACGCGCCATCGGGTTGCTGCACCACATAGTGATCCCGTCGCAGCAACTGGAGTATCTTGCGTACCGACTCCGGCTCCTGTCCCGTTCCTTGCACCGCTAGTCGAGCCAACAAATCCCGCATCGACAAAGCCGTATCGATCGCCGCCAATTCGTCTAAAACCCCTAATGCCAACGGCTGCTCCCCACGGGCATAGTAGGTATCAATGCGTTCCCGATAGTGGGCCAGATCCCAACGGTTTGCATCTTCGCAAAGACTGTTCTGCACAATTTCAGCAACCCGTTCTACGGTTTGCGGTGGGCCAGTCCATTTCAATTCATTCACCACATGATGGATATAAAACGGAAAACAATCCACCATCTCGGCCACAGCCTGAATAAACGATTTTTTATCTTGAACTCGAATCCCTTCCCCCGCCAAAAGCCTTGAAGCTAAGTCATAGGCATCCTCTGAAGATAGGGGAGATACATCCTGCACAAACATGTCATTGGTTGGAGAATTGGCATAGCCCGTTTCCTTCAATCGGGCAATGACATGATGCAACCCTATCGACCCCGTAAACACCATTCGCACACTGGGCAACATTTGACGGAGCGATCGCAACGTATCCAACACTTCCATCGCAACCGTCTCGCTTTGATCGCGCTTGATATTGTCGAGCATCATGGGCATCTCATCCCAGCAGAAAATCAATAAACCGTCCTGATGCTCCGTTAAATCTTCCAGGGTTTTCGTCAAAATCGTTTTCCAATGGGGAGCCATTCGCTGAGGCAACTTGAGATCCTTAAGCTCAGCCCCGCCGACTTGCTCGAAAAACTCCCGGACCCGATTCATCGCTTGTTTTTTAGGACTGAGGTCTAAACGCACATCCTGCAACACGCAATCGGCAAACTCTAAAGGCGATCGCAACGCTTCCAGATCCCGAAAGAAGACCCGCATTCCCCCCTTCGGCTCTGCCACCATCTTTTTGATGATGCTGGTTTTGCCCATCCGACGCTCTGCTGTCAACACCAAACTTTGGCGCTCCAAAATATGCCAAAGCCTTTCGATGAGGCGATCGCGCCCGATCACGTCGCTGGGTGCTAAGGCTCCGCCAGGATTGGTTCTCATGGGTCTACAACATACGTCGAATTTTATTTACGTCACTTTTGACGTACGTTGATTTTAACGTATATTTAAAATCAAGCGGGACGGAAGTAAGGAATCGGATTCCAAACCCATCCCCCAATTGAGTCCTCTGGATGCCGAGACGGTGCCGAAGTCTGGAGCAGAAAAACAGCCGTCGGTGCGAT
>JBAVRC010000862.1:0-6025 GCA_049694615.1 Thermosynechococcaceae cyanobacterium
ATCCTAAATGGGATGAAATGCCTGACCTATATGGGTTTGGGTCAACTGTGCCCTCCTTGTGAAAGTTCGGTTTATCTAGGCCAACCTACTTAGCTGAGAACCGCTATAGCCTGCGATGAGGATTTTAAGTCATGATAACATCTAATTCTTCACTATATCTGTCTATTCTTGAACCCTATTTGTCTCCGGATCATACTATTACTGTAAACGAGAATGATCTTCCTATTTACAGAATTAATAAATTCAGTTTTTCTATGGAGTCTAACAGCTATTTCTTTGGACATCCTATCTGGGGGAAGGAATATTTTGAAACTAGTCATCGCCATGATAAGTTTCGTAATCGCTGGCAGGCCGCTACAGGGAGTTGGGATGGTAAAATTGTTGTTGACATTGGTTGTGGTCCTGGCAACTTATATGCCACCATTGGGGGTTCACCTAAAGTTTTAATTGGGGTCGATATATCACCAGGCGCATTAAAGATGGCTGAAGAAGTTGGCTATATTCCCCTGCTTGCCGACGCACACCATCTTCCTCTTCTTGACGGTTTCGCCGATTTAGTAGTCGCTAACGCAACGATTCATCATTGCGATGACATGGCTACAGTTTTAGCAGAATCGGCTAGATTAGTCAGACCAGGTGGCCTGCTTGTAACAGATAAAGATCCTCAAAGTACAGCACTAAATCTTAGTGGTCTCGGATTATTTTTACGTGAGATCCGATTTTTCCTATACTGGATTATTCGAAGTAAGTATTATCTCTCTTTAGACTATCGAAAAGCTCGACAGGCAACAGAAACACATAATCAAAAACCAGGCGATGGAATTACTCCCGAAGTGTATTACCAGATTCTTGAGCCTCTTGGTTTTGAAGTAAACGTGTTTCCCCATAACCATGATTTAGGGATTGAAGTATTAGAAGGAAAGTTCGGGCGTATGTCTTGGAAAAGACGTTTGGCTCAAAGGCTATCTGGAATAAATCCAGATACACCAATGGCCGCACAATCTATTATGTGTATTGCTAAACGGGTTTATTAAGTATTCATATTATTTGGACAAGTTGGAAGGCAGACTATTTTGATAAAGTATTTTTGGTAAATAAACGTGCATAAGAATAGGCTATAAACTCGGAAATAACGGTTCGAGTTCCTTCACTAGATCTCCACCACTTTTGTCGATCATAGTGTTTTGACTCCACTGAAATTATTCCTACCTTAACTTGAGGTTCAAAAACTTTTTTGAATAAAATCCAGCTTCTTCGAGAATGTGTACCCAATGTGAAAAGATTTAAAGAGTTAATTTGTAAATTTGTTGATTCTAGCCATTGCTTGAGCTCCATTGCAGAATCATAGGTACGGTTTATACTTACAGAGTTGAAGGGAAGAGTTAATAAATATTTCGTATCTAAGCCCATAGTGGTTAAAGTTTCTGCAGCAAGTGCCGCAAAGGTTTTATATTGAAATAAGTAAGACCCCCTGTCTATTGGACCTCCAATAGTTACAATTCGACGATAAGAACTTTGTTTGAATTCAACTAATGCCGCTTCAATCGCATAGTCTGGCAGCCATCCTTCAACGACCAAAATATCTGCAGCTAAAGGGTTGTGTTTAGCCAAGAAAGTATGAAGGTTAACAATTATAAATCTTAGGGCAACAATTCCTGTTAGGGATAATACGATAAATACTCCTATGATTAAGTCTAGGTTTATCAAGCATATATTATTGATCATTCTAGAAATCTAACACTACTTAGAAGTTGAGTATAAAAAAGCAGGGATAGAGCCTAAAATAGGGCATGTTAAAAACATCATTTTAACCTGAAATGGTCGCAACAATGTTCCATAAGCTATTTGGCTAAAACCCCTGCAGTATATAGTCCCACCTTGCCTTAAACTTCTGCTTCTATTGCTTTATTCCGGCACAATTTTGATCGACAACATTTTGTCGCCTTGGCGAATCGCATTGACCACGGCCATATCCTCCGTTTGGCCAAAGACTGTATGCACACCATCGAGATGGCGTTGGGGCGAGTGGCAAATAAAGAACTGACTGCCGCCTGTATCTTTGCCAGCGTGAGCCATAGATAGGGTTCCGGCTAAGTGTTTGTTCGGATTGATTTCGCACTTGATTTTGTAGCCGGGACCGCCGCGACCGTCGCCGTTGGGGCAGCCACCCTGAATCATAAAATTGGGAATGACGCGATGAAAGGTTAAGCCGTCGTAAAAGCCTTTTTCGGCCAAATCGACAAAATTCTGGACGGTATTAGGAGCATCGGCATCAAAGAACTGGATGTTAATGGTGCCTTTTTCGGTTTCAATGATTGCACGCGTCACGGGGTCTGCTCCCTGAATCCATTTACCCTGCAATTATACCGATTTACGGTTTTGTCGCCATTCCAATGGGTGCAGCCCATAGTATTGCTGCAATTGGGCGTAGAGATCGGGATATTCTTTTTGGAGGGCTTGGGGTTTTTCAAAAAAGGTTTCGGTTGCAACGGCAAAAAACTCAGCCGGATTGGTGGTTCCATAGGGATCCATCGCGGTTTTGCGCCCGCGCTCCGTTGCTTGACAGAGATGCTGATAGCCTTGGGTCATCACTGTAGCCCAAGCTTTGCTGTCCAGTTCTGGCGGCAAGATAGGCACCCCTTCAGCTCGACCGTCCGCTTGATCGAGTTGATGGGCAAATTCATGGAGAATGACATTGGTCCCATCGGTCCAATGGGCCAAGTCGTATTGCACCTGCGCCCAAGACAGGACCAGTTGATCCGCATTCCAAGATTCGCCCAGTCGGGCAACCTGTCGTTCCTCAACGATGCCGTTGCCCACCGTGACGGTTTCATGCACCCAATAGGTGTCGGGATAGATCAGAATGGATCGCAATTTAGGAAAATATTGGCCTTGTTCGTTCAGCAACAATAAACAAGCCACTGTGGCGATCATGACCTGCATCTCTGGCGTCACGGTTAAGCCACCGCAGCCAATAAATTGTTTTTCGGCTAAAAAGACCTGAATGTGTCCTTGTAATCGCTGCTGTTCTAATTTGGATAGGCCAGCATAGATGGGCAAGATTTGCTCAACGGTTGCAGCCCACTGCGCAGGAAAGGGACAACGTTTGAGTCGGTTCCGTCGTGCTTGGACCAATACCGGATAGCCAAAAATAGCCACCGCAAGGATGGTAACCAGACCCAAAACAATGAGCGCTTCGGTCATGACTTAGAAAAATTTTCAATTGGATTACCCCTAAAGAACACCCTATCAGGCGATCGCCTGGGACAACCGAGCTGCTGGTTGGATTTGCAGGTCACAATAGGGGCGGGCGTAGCTGAGGGGCGGTTCTAGGGCATGGGCACCCAAAAATTCGACATCGTAGAGCACATCTGCCGTTGGCCCATCGTAAACCAACTGACCTTGACTTAAGATCAGGGTTCGACTGCACAGATCTAGCGCTAGGTCGAGATCGTGGGTCGCTATCAATTGGGTCATCGGTAAACCTTGCAACAGATGAATCAGTTGACGGCGCGATCGCGGATCCAACTGTGCCGAGGGTTCGTCGAAGACCAAAATTTGGGGTTGCATCGCCAACACCCCAGCGATCGCCACACGCTTTTTCTCACCCCCAGACAGATTGCTGGTATTCCTTTCGCCATAGTGGTGCGGGTCCAGACCCACGGCATACAAGGCGTGATGACAGCGATGGGTTAAGTCTTTACCCCCCATCCCCTGATTGATTGGGCCAAAGGCAACATCCTCTAGCACCGTAGGCATAAACAATTGATCGTCAGGATTTTGAAACACCAACCCCACAAAATTGCGGATCCGTTGCAAATGGGACGCGATCATGGGGTACTCGCCCACGGTAATGGTGCCGTCTTGGGGCAATAAGATGCCATTGAGGTGTTGCAGCAACGTCGATTTCCCCGATCCATTGGCCCCAATTAACGCAACCCGTTCGTTTGCTTTGACTTGTAAATCGATATCCCGTAGGGCTTGGGTGCCATCGGGATAGGTGTAGGTGAGGCGCTCAATACAGATGGGGTTATGGTGCATGGACAAGTCTTCTTCAGGATAATAAATCAGGGAAATAAGCCATTTGTCCCAGAATGGCAAACAGCAGGGTAAAGGCCAGAAACACCCAGTCTGCTTTCTGGAGGGGGGGGAGACTAGACGTTGCAGGCATCCCCTCGTAACCGCGCGATCGCATGGCCTGGTGGACCCGCTCCCCGCGTTCATAGGTGCGAATGAAGAGCGAACCAATCATGTTACCCACCACGAGCCGTTGCCAGTGATTACTCGCCATCAGATTGCGGGATAACGCGGCCCGTCGCATGGCCGTAAACTCGTCGATCAATACTGCCAAATAGCGGTACATTGAGGCCAAAATCGCCACCAGCAATGGAGGCATTTTTAAGACGGCGAGGGCTTGTAGGAGGGCCGGGATCGGTGTGGTGAGGGTCAACACATTAAGCAGGGTGAGGGTTAAGAGCAATTTGCAGGTCACGCTACCCAAAAGGGTGAGTCCCTGAGTCGTAATACTCAACCAGCCCCACTGCCACAGGGGTTCCCCGCCGCCGCGAAACAAGTTGCCCAACACCACAACGCTGACAAAAACGGACTCTACCGCGAGACGTTGGAGCAGCACGGGTAGCGTCACCCGACTCAATTGAACGACGCCTAAAATACCGATGCCGTAGAAACTCCAAGTCAACCAATGGCCATTGGGGGTGAGGGCGATCGCCAAAACCCACATCAGCACGCCTAAAACACGACTTTGGGGTGACAACTGGTGCCAGGGCGATCGCCGATGACTGTCTTGATCTAAATGAAATGCACCGATATGCAACAGCATGACGTCCTGAATGTCTTGTCGATCCGTTTTCTACTCTGACTGGGGCGTATCTGTATCTGTCGAATGGGACGATCCGCGAATCAGTAATTTACCCATTCCCCAAGCGAGTCCAAAGGTGGCTAGTGTACCGATCAATCCGGCCAAGGGCGTTGCAAGCTGTTCTGGGACGCCCCGAAGCGCATATTCGTTAAAAATAGTGTAGAAAGGGAGCTTCTTGGCAGGTTTCTCTGGAGCTTCTCGGGTGTTGAATTTTAAGTCAGCGGAAACCCGATCCAGTCCATCGGGGTGTTGGCTCGCAAAGGGCGAAAGACAAACCGCAATGAGAAGGGAAATCCCTAGTCCTCCCAAAACAATGGCCCGACTCTGGAGGGGGGAGCGTTTGTGATTCATGCAAAGTCCTCAAGTGTGGTGCAAGCTAGTCTGTGCAAACCTAACGAATGGATAGGGGACGGTTGACAGCGGCTAAGGCACGACGGGGTGGATGATAGAACAAGTCGGGCCGGGTTCGCCACACAAAGGTCACGGTGGCCACGGTAATCAATCCCTCGCCAATCCCAATCAAAACGTGCCAACCGACCATTGCCGCCAATGCAACCGGCAAGGGGACTGTGCCGGACAGCGCAAGTTCAACTGCACAGATAGATGAGGCCAACACCACGCTGGTCCAGGCCGCAACCGCGGATCCAATCGTCATCCCTTGCAATTTATTCTGGCCAACCGCCTTGCGAATCGCGGCAAAGAGATAGTATCCGCCAAAGGTGCCAATTAAGCCCATGTTGAAGATATTGGCCCCCATGACGGTAATGCCGCCATCTTGAAACACAACCCCCTGCACAATAAACACCGCCGACATCACCAAGGATCCAGCCCAAGGGCCTAGCAATGCCCCCGCTAGGGTTCCACCGAGTAAATGTCCCGACGTACCCCCTGGAATGGGAAAGTTAATCATCTGGGCCGCAAAGATAAACGCGGCACAAACCCCCATCAAGGGCACAGCGCGTTCTTTGTATTCGGCTTGGACGCGATTGAGCGATAAGGCCAATAGGCCAATGGCGATCGCCCAGGTTACGAGCATCACAGGCAGGTTCAGAAACCCGTCCGGGATATGCATGGCAATAACGGGGTGCCAAAGCGAATGCATCAGGGGCTGTAAACTGCTGACGGCTAAGGGTGAGAGCGTGATCA
>JBAVRC010000863.1:0-9862 GCA_049694615.1 Thermosynechococcaceae cyanobacterium
TCGCAATCGGGGCCAGCACACTGCGCCAGGTTTCTCCCCACAGAAAAAACATGCTGTCCGCAGCGGGGGGACTGCTCGTAACCGATTGCGGATCGCGTGGATCCAACGTGGGATGAATCCAACTTCCGTGTAGCAAGGCCATAGGCGTTTAGTTAAATGGACCGACTGTTGCGTCCCAACGAGACAACCCTGCGTACTGGCCCAAGGGGCTCGTACTTCGGCAATGGTTTGCCATTGCTTCCGGCTCTATTGCAATTCTAAGGGGTTCTTGTCGGATATACCTCGCCCATCTATCCAAAATCGGTATAAGCCCCCAACCCGTTCATAGCACATCGTTTCGTAAACTAATGTTAGGATCGCGACAGGAAAAAAGAGGGAAAAGAAAACTGAATGTCAGAAATCATTAAGTCGATATCCTTTGATGGGCGGGATATCCGACTCACGATTGGTCGTTTTGCGCCCCAAGCCGGAGGCAGCTTACTCATTGAGTCTGGAGATACATCGGTCTTAGTCTCTGCTACGCGGGCAGCCGGACGAGAAGGTATTGACTTTTTACCCCTGCTCGTAGACTACGAAGAACGCCTTTACGCCGCAGGTCGCATTCCTGGCGGCTTTTTACGTCGAGAAGGGCGTCCGCCGGAAAAGGCCACCTTGATCAGCCGCTTGATCGACCGTCCCATGCGTCCCTTGTTTCCCGACTGGATCCGGGATGATATTCAAGTGGTGGCCACCACCCTTTCCATGGATGAAATGGTTCCGCCGGATGTGTTGGCAGTAACCGGAGCTTCAATGGCGGTTTTACTAGCCCAAATCCCCTTCTATGGACCGATGGCAGCGGTGCGGGTTGGTTTAATCGGCGACGACTTTATCATCAACCCTACCTATGCGGAAATTGAAGCCGGGGATCTGGATTTGGTGATTGCCGGGTCGCCGGAGGGCATTGTGATGGTGGAGGCGGGAGCCAGCCAAGTGTCCGAGGAAGATATTATCGAAGCCATGGATTTTGGCTATGAGGTGGTGAGCGATCTCATTAAGGCGCAACAAGACTTAATGGCGGAAATGGGTCTCACCCTAGCGGCGATTCCAGAACCGCCGGTGGAAGATCCGACCCTAGAAAACTTTATTCGCGATCGCGTGAGCCAGTCGGTGCAAGTTGTCTTGGGGCGATTTGAAAAAGACAAGAATGTGCGGGACGCAGCCCTTGATGAGATCAAGGAAGCAGTGGTGCAAGACATTGCCGAGTTGCCGGAGGAAGATCCCGTCAAGGTGGCAGCAGCGGTCACCCCCAAGGCCACAGGCAAAATCTTTAAGGGCATTACCAAAACCCTAATGCGTCAACAAATTATTGACCAGGGCGTGCGGGTGGACGGTCGCAAACTCGATGAAGTTCGGCCCATTCACTGTAGCGTAGGCATCTTGCCCCGCCGGGTGCATGGCAGCGGCCTGTTCAATCGCGGGTTAACCCAGGTGCTGTCTCTGGTGACCTTAGGAACACCAGGAGATGCCCAGGCCATGGACGATCTCCATCCCGACGATCAAAAGCGCTACCTCCATCACTACAACTTCCCGCCCTTTTCCGTGGGCGAAACCCGACCCATGCGATCGCCCGGACGACGCGAAATTGGTCACGGGGCATTGGCAGAACGGGCGATTGTCCCCGTATTGCCCACCAAGGAAGATTTCCCCTATGTGATTCGGGTGGTGTCTGAGGTGTTGTCCTCCAATGGGTCGACCTCCATGGGGTCGGTGTGCGGTTCGACGCTGTCCCTGATGGATGCAGGGGTACCCATTACCAAACCCGTGAGTGGTGCCGCCATGGGCTTGATCAAGGAAGGGGATGAAGTTCGGGTTTTGACGGATATTCAAGGCATTGAAGACTTCCTCGGCGACATGGACTTTAAGGTCGCGGGCACCGATAAGGGCATCACTGCACTCCAGATGGACATGAAGATTAAGGGATTGTCCCTGGAGACCGTGGCCAAGGCCATTCACCAAGCCAAGCCAGCCCGGATGCACATTTTGGAAAAAATGCTGGAGGCGATCGCCGTCCCCCGCGATAACTTGTCGCCCTTTGCCCCGCGACTGTTGACCATGCAAATCGATCCGGAACAGATTGGTTTGGTGATTGGTCCCGGCGGGAAGACCATTAAGGGGATTACGGAAGAAACGGGAGCCAAGATCGATATCGAGGATAGCGGTCTGGTGACCATTTCTTCCGTGGATGAAGAAAAAGCCAAGCGTGCCCGTCAAATGATTCTAGGCATGACCCGCAAGCTGAATACCGGGGATGTGTATTTAGGGCGCGTCACCCGCATTATTCCCATCGGTGCCTTTGTGGAAATTGTCTCCGGGAAGGAGGGGATGATCCATATCTCGCAACTGGCCGACTATCGCGTGGGCAAGGTGGAGGATGAGGTGAATGTGGGCGATGAAGTGGTGGTGAAGGTGCGCGAAATTGACAATCGCGGACGCATCAACCTAACACGCTTGGGCATTCACCCGGAAGAGGCGGCAGCAGCACGGGCCAGCGGCAACTCGAATTAATGCGTTGGCGAGGTTCAGGTGGCACCAATGCCTGAACCTCGCTCCTTCGCTAATTTGAGACTTCTGCTAATTCAATGACCAGACCTTCGTAAGTCTTGACCAAAAAATTTAGCGGCTCATCGCGTCGAATTTTAAATTTCACATACCGACTTTGCACCCGCAGCAAAATCTGTTCTAGACAAGCATGGTCGAAACAAACATGGCGCTGTCGATTTTTATCGCCCAAACTGGCCCCGGCAATCACATGAAGCTGAACATTCTTCTTAAGCTGATACCACAACCCATCGCTTGGACTTGTTCCCCCAGCCCGTGGGGTCGGGCTGGCAAACTGACTCGGCATATAAATCGGATCGACGGTTGAAAGGCCTAGGGTTTGTTCGTAGTTATAGTAATAATGCAACGGGACTTCCGCCGCGTTCAATTGCAGGTCGCCCTCATAAAACTGACGGGCAATCTCCAGATCGGACACCATCAGGGTATGGACCTTAGGCGCACTCGACAAAAACATCCACATGGCCCCAGCATAGGCCACCAGCAACATGACCATGACCCCCTGAGTCGATAGCAGACTATCCAAGGGCAACATGGGCCAAAATGCAGCCGTCAAGGGATTCAACAATGGAACGAAGGCACAGGCGGCAACAGGAAGCATCGGCACAGGATCTGCAATGGTAGGTCGTACTGAAAATATCCGAATGGGCCGCTGAGTGCAAGCCAAGGGTTCAGTCTCTCTCTATTATAGAAACACCGCCGTTGAACGCTAATGGTATCTGGAGGTCTGCATTCGTATTCTTGGCTTAGATCCGGGATTGGCCTCCCTCGGCTACGGTGCGATCGCCATTGAGTCCCCCACCGATACGCAAACCCCGACCCTATTGGACTTTGGGATTATTCAAACCCAAGCCAAAACCGATATTGGCGATCGCCTGTGCACCATCTACGACGACCTTGGCGTCATCCTAGAGCAGATTCAGCCAGACTTGGTAGCCCTGGAAAAATTGTTTTTTTACCGGATGGGCAACACCATATTGGTGGCCCAGGCGCGAGGGGTGATTGCCTTGGCGATCGCGCAGCACAAACTGGCCCTTGTGGAATTTACCCCAGCCCAGATCAAACAAGCCCTCACGGGGTACGGCAACGCGGATAAACAAGCCGTTCAGGAAGCCGTAGCCCGTGAACTCAATCTCAACACCATCCCCAAGCCAGACGATGCAGCAGATGCATTGGCCGTTGCCCTTACAGCCCGCTTTCAGTTGTAGGGGTTGAGTTCAATTGAGAATTGCAATATTGTCGTTGATCAACGTCCCATCCGGTAAAGTTGCGCCCTTGAACAGCGCATCCTGTAAATTAGCGCGACAGAGATTTGCCTTCAGCAAGGAAGCGCGACATAAATTCGATTTCCGAAAATTTGCCTCGACTAAGTTTGTCCACTCCAGATTGGACTCAATCAAGTTACTTGCCTCAAAGTTAGCCTGGGGCAAATTTGCCATGTAAAAATTGGTGCGCATCAAATTCGCTTGCAAAAAGTCGGTCATTTTACCTTCGCTGACCGCCAGATTGGCATTCTCTAGATTGGCTCGACGGACAATTGCTTTGCTTAAGTTAGCGCCGTACAGATTTGCCCGAGATAAGCTGCTTTTGTACAAATCTGCCCCTTCCAGACAGGCATACTGCAAGTCAGCTTCCTGAAGATTGGCTTCAATTAAGTCAGCCAAGCGGAGCGTTGCGCCAGACAGACTGGACTGACGCAGGTTCGCATTGCGTAAATCCGTTCCTTCAAAATTGGCCTGCGACAAATTGGCATGGCTTAAGTTCACAAACTCTAAGCTGATACCGCTGAGATCAGCCCCGACTAAATCCGGTTGGATAGCAAGATTTTTAATTCGCCAATTATTCCATTCAGTGACACCTTGTTTCAGGAGGCGCACCTGTTCTAAATTTGCCATTGCATTGATCCGAATTCCTTAAAAACTGAAACTCCCCCCTGGCAATAGAAGTGACTAGGTGCGCTTGATTATGAATCTCAAGACTTTGCCCTACGTTTATAGAGGCTATAACTGGTCTGAACAACACCCTTATCGAGTGGCTGCCCAATTTCACGCTCCAATTCAATGATTTTTCGGCATATATACTCAATGGTTTGTAGCTTGACCCATCCGCGTTCAACGACAATGTCGCCAAAGCGCATACCCGTTGAGGATTGATCGCTTAGGACTACGTCCACTTGCGCAGGCGTCAATAACCCAGCATCGATCAGATAACTGCCCAATCGCTTATCCGCAGGATCATAGGAAATCATGAACGTTCATCCCAACGCTGATCAAACTAGGCAGTGCAAAGCACCTCAGCCACAACGGCAAACAATCGGACTCGCCATAAAAAAATAAGGTGTCCTCTCAACATACCCATTTCTCCCCTACAATCGATCAACCCAAAAAAACGATGCGGAATTTTCGATTGAACGAAAGCCGATTGGGTTTGGCTGTTCTGGACTTTTCAGAATCATGTTCGATCCAGAGGGTTTGATGCGGATGACTAACGCAAAAAAGAACTGACCGACCAGAACAAGACCAAAATAACCAACGTGATAATCGCTTCCGGGCGAAGGCCAATCGCCGGCAGACCGACTTGCAGAATAAGGCTACTCAGGAGTCCGCCAATGGCCAGAGCGGCTAAGGTAATAACAAAGGCTCGGCCTAAGCGTTGCTCTTTACGGTTGATCCAGTACAGCGTAAACCCGACGCCCAATGCCAAAAGTAGCGCTAGAGCATCAGCCGTTTGATTTAAGACGGCAAAAATCCCTAAGGCTGTAAACACACCGCCCGCCATCAACACTTCCTTAGGACTGGGTTGATCGAGTAATCGCTTCAACCATACGGGCGACGGGGCCGTTTTCGGAAAGGATAGTTTAGCAGGGACCTCATTGGCTTGCTCTGCAAACCGTACCCCTTCCGGAACGGTAATTTTACCTTCTTGACGCTTTCGCAAACGATCCATCAAGATGGCATCGTAGGCGGCTTCAATGTCCTGGCGACAGCGCTCATCGTTCGGATGTCGCTCGATCATGCGATCGCGGGCACCCTGTATTTCCTCGAAGGAAGCATTTTCTGGAACTTCCAGTTTGGTGTAGGGATTTTGTTCGCTCATGCGCTTGTCTTCCATGGGCCTTCCAGAGTAGCAGGGGTAAATGGAGTGATGTGAACCGATGGGGATCGTCGAAACAACGCTTAAACCGCTCACGTGACAAAGGTCGCTATTAATATACCGCCATGACTGTAAAATGCGATCAAGGTAGGTTGTCTAACGCTATCCTAACTTGACTCCAAAGGTCTTTGTAAATTTATGTGTCGATCCTGTGTCGATGGCACCGCCTCAGAATCTGGGTTTGGATAGAAATCTGGCCTTTTGATTCTCTTGCGTTGGTTTAGCGCTATGGGGGCGTAGCGGCATGAATGGATTGGGACTTCAGATAGTCTAAAAATTCCACCAGTTCGCCATCGGTCAATTGCTGACGCGATCGCTTGCGGTAGGTTTGCTCTAGATAACGACGACCTTGGGCATGGCTCCAGCCGAGGCGTTTGAGTTCAATATCGGTTTGGGTAATGATTTCCGATAGATCAATGGGTTGCGGCATGGGCGGCGGTTCATTCCGCCTTGATGCGGCTTCTGGTTGGGGCGATCGCTTTGCACTGGGCGTCCGCGAGGGTTCCGTTTTGTCTCGGCTAGATCCGGTAGGGGCAGGCGGTGCGGTGGGGTACGGGTCAGGATCGAACCAGGCCAATTGCTGTTGTTCCGGGGCATCAAAGTCTAGCGCTGACAATTCGGCGGTTTGCCAGTCGATGGCTCTTGAGGGTTGGCGGGAGTCCGCTAAGGGCAAAAAGTCTGCTGGACGCACCGATGGAGAAAGACGGGTTTGCGTGGCGTGGGAGGTATCGGTTTCCGTGGGGACGAGATGGACTTGGGTGGGATAAGGTTGGGTCTCAATGCCTAACACCACCATCGCCCTGGCCCGTGCTTGATCTTCGGCTTGTTCAATGGAATGGGATGCAGAGAGTCCCGTGGCTAGCGTGGATCCCCCCACCTGAATCACAGCACGGACAATAAACTTCCCTTCGTGGATTTGCAGCAGCTCTGAAATCAGACTGCCCATAGGGTATTGAGCTCGGAATTGAGCGTACATAGAAGGGGGTTAAGGGGGTGAAAGACCTAGGAACACCGTTGTATCATGCCCAGCGGTTGGGGTCAACTGGCCTGCTGAGATGGGGCGATCGCAAAACAGGGTTGTCGGACGACGAACTGAACAATCAGTCCCCTATGATTGAGAATATTTTTAATCCCTGTTTCTACTGTGTCTACCGATCTACTCTGTTTACTGATTTTGGCCCTCTGGTCTTTTCCCCTCAATCATATCCCGGCTCTAGCCCGTGTGTCCTACGCGGGCGGGGTGAAATGGGGGATGGGCAACCGCGAAACGCAACCACAGGTTCCCCCCTGGGTCGAACGTGCCGACCGTGCCCAACGCAACCACCACGATAATCTGGCCATGATTGCTACGGTCATTCTCATTGCGCACACGACGGGGAAAGCCGATGGCATTACGGCGATCGCCTCTATCGTTGTCTTAATCATGCGCATTCTGCACAGCCTCACCTACCTGTTTGGGGTGATTGGGGTGCGAACCATCGCCTATGCGGGTGCGATCGCGGCTCTGTTCGTGATTGTGTGGCGCATCTTTAGCTAAGGGCAAGGCTTACAGGTAATAGCGCACCCGCGTGACCACCCGACTTTTTTTGGCCAAAAGTGCTCGTTCCAGGAAAAACGCCGTTTGGTTATGCAATAGTCCCTCCCACCAATTGCGGGTGACAAAGGTGGGAATGATCACGGTGGTCAGCATCCCTAGATGCTGCGACTCGAAGTTGCTAACAAAATTGGCAATCGGTGTCACAATTTCGCGGAATGGCGAATCGATAATCACCAGCCGAATACCGCACCCATAGGCATCCCAACGCTCCTGAAGTTTGGTGCGATCCGTCGAGCCGAGATCCACATGGACGGCCACAATTTTGTCAGCAATATTGCGGGCGTAGTCAATGGCCTCCAAGGTACCGCGATTCAGTTGCCCAACAATAATGACGGCGGGATGAGTCGGATTTTCAACAACTGGATGGGGTAAATTACTCCGGGGCGAAAGACCCTGTAGCCGCAAACGACTGGCAACCAGCCGATAGTGACGATAAATGCGCATAAAGACATAAACGAAGGTTGGAATGGCAACCACCACAATCCAAGCCCCATTTCTAAATTTAGTGGCCAAGATGACCACGAGAACAATGGCAGTTACCGTTGCCCCCAAACCGTTTAAGAAGGCACTGGCTTGCCACCCCTCCGAGCGATTGAGCAGCCAACGGCGTACCATTCCAGCTTGGGACAAGGTAAAGGACGTAAACACGCCGACAGCATACAAGGGAATCACTGCATTCGTATTGCCCTGGAACACAATGATCAACCCTGCTGCGGCCAAGCTGAGAATGATAATGCCATTGGAGAACACCAACCGTTCGCCCAAAAAGGAGAGTTGGCGCGGCAAAAAGCCATCGCGGGCTAAAAAGTAGCACAGCCGTGGGAAGTCGGCATAGCTGGTGTTCGCCGCCAATAACAAGATCAATAAAGTGGCGATCTGAATAAAGTAATAGATCGGCCCCTCGCCAAAAATCTCTCGCCCGAGGAGCGATACCGCTGTTTGACCCTCTACCGGGACAATGTGGAACGCATGGGCCAGGTAGGTAATCCCTAAAAACATAGCTCCTAGGAGTATGCCCAAGTACAGCAGCGTTTTCCGGGCATTTTTCCATTCGGGCGGCTTAAAGGCTAACACGCCATCTGAAATCGCTTCTACTCCCGTCAAGGCTGCACAGCCTGCCGAGAAAGCTCGGAGAATGAAGAACAGACTCAGACTTGCTTGGGTCGGTGGATCCGGAGGGTAGTCAGGAACGGAATGCCCTGTCAACAATTGAAAAAGTCCGACGCCAATCAAAATAAAGATGCAGACAATAAAGACATAGGTCGGAATCATAAACAGTTGGCCCGACTCTTTGACGCCGCGCAAATTGGCAATCATCAGCAGGACCAGAAAGAGAAGACACAGCTCGACGGTAAAGCCCTGGAGTGGCGGAATTGCAGAAGTGAGGGCAGCGGTCCCGGCTGAGATACTAACCGTGACCGTAAGGATGTAGTCGATCATAAGCGACGCGCCCGCAATCAACCCAGGATACAGGCCCAGATTTTCCCGCGCTACGACGTAGGAACCCCCGCCTTGGGGATAGGCTCGAATGGTCTGGCGATAGGACAGAATGACAACGGTTAGCAGTCCCACAATCGTCAGCCCAATGGGAAGAGACCAGACCAAGGCGCTGCTCCCTGCCGCAATGAGGACCAAAAGAATTTCCTCCGTGGCATAGGCCACGGAGGACAACGCATCGGAGGATAAAACCGCCAATCCGGCGGCATTGCTTAATCGTTCTTCTGCGTGGGCACTGGTGGGCAACGACTGACCAATCAGTAAACGCTTGAGACGGATATAAAAGGACATAGCGTAATTTGCAGACGTGCAATGGGGTCTAACTGCAATGCCAATCACACCGCATCCCAACCTAATCTGATGAGGGTGACTCAAGCAATAAACCTTAATGGTCTATAGCCATCCTATCGGAAGAGATGACAGCCATGAACAGTTCAGTCATAGTGAAAGCATTGCATCCCCTCATTCTGTATTTTGCATGGCGGCTTCTATTTTTAACCTTGTTAACCCTGAACTCTACGTGATTACGGCCCATCACCAAGGTCAGCAAGGCGGACAAATTGCAACTTGGGTGACCTTGGCTGGGCTGGTGCCAGAGCACTTGCGAGTAGTGATTGTCCTTTCGCCGCGTAATTTTACCTTTGCCTTGATTCAGCAAAGCCAACGGTTTGTCTTGAATTTATTGGCCGAAGGTCAACAGGACTGGCTACCGCTGTTTGGGTTGTGCTCCATGCGTGAGGTTGATAAGTTTGCCGAAATTGCAATCCATACCACCGCCAGCGGGATTCCCATTTTGCCCGATACCTGCGGCTGGGCTGAATGCCAAATCACTCAATCTGTGGATATGGGCGATCGCACCATTATAATTGCCGATGTACTGCATCAGGACGTGCAGGGCGATCGCCAACCGCTCTGTCGCAGAGAGGCGTTACAAAAACTTCCCCCAGAGGTGGCCCAAGACCTGGCTCAAAAAAGGCTTCAGGATATTGCAGCCGAACGCCTGCTGCGACAGTTGTAATG
>JBAVRC010000864.1:0-1658 GCA_049694615.1 Thermosynechococcaceae cyanobacterium
GTTGTCACTGCAATATGGACACGAGGCGATCGAAAAGGTGTCAACCCAATATCGCGAGGAACTGGCTGATCGCATCGGTGATCAGTTGACGCACCGGATGGCCGTACCGTTGCAACTCAACCAATTAAATATTGCATCCTCAACCCTAGGCTTATTGGATTGGGCGGATAGAACGCAGTTGGGGCGACTATTTTGGCAACAAATGAAGATTTATCCCCAGGTGGGCTATATCAACTATGCCGATGAGACGCGAAATTTCATCGGCGTTGAACGCTTAGACAGTGGGACGCTGATGGTTCACAAAAGTCTGGACCATCAACCCAGTCATATCCTGAAGTATCAGAGCGATGCGGCGGGTCGCGTGCTGAGTCCACAGATCTCTTACGAGCCAGAGTCAGTCCGAGAGGAAGGGTGGTATGCCGATGCCGTTAAGGCTAGGAAACCTGTGTGGAGTTCGATTTATCCGTGGCAGGATAAACCGGATGTGCTGTCCATTTCGGCCAGTGTGCCCATCTATAGCCCATCTCATCAGTTACAAGGCGTGGTGGGGGTTGACTTAATCCTGACGCAACTGAGCCACTTTTTACGAAATCTGCCGATGACCCCTGGTGCAAAGGCATTTCTGGTAGAACCCAATGGACTGTTGGTGGCCAGTTCTACGCCAGAATCCCTGCTGCAAAGGATTGAGGGACGCAGGGTCCGTAAAGCGGCGCTCGCCATTCAAGATCCCCTGATTCGGGCTACAGCCCAATCTATCCAACAGCATTTTGGCGATTTCGCCAGCATTGCAACACCCCAACCGCTGGAGTTTCGCTTTGACGGGCAAGATCAGTATGTGCAAATTACACCGTGGCGCGATCGCTTCGGTCTCAGTTGGCTGGTGGTTGTGACGATTCCAGAGACGGATCTGATGGCCGAGCTGCAGGAGAGTAATCAATATGTGCTTCTTGTGTTGGTGGCGGCATTGGGCATTGCCATTGTTTCGGGATTACTCACCTCCCGCGTCATTGCCCAAACGGTTAAGCGGTTAGGAAAAGCCAGTCAGGCGATTGCAGAAGGGCAATTAGACCAATCCGTCCCGTCCTCCAAGATTATGGAACTGTCCGATCTTTCGGATGCTTTTAACCGTATGGCAGAACAAGTGTGTAATGGATTTACACATCTTGAAAGCCGTGTTCAAGAACGGACTCTATCGTTGCAACAAACTGAGGAAAAATATCGGAGCATTTTTGAAAATGCCAGCGATGGAATTTACCAAACGACCCCCGATGGAAAATATCAAAATGCAAATTTAGCACTAGCCAAAATATATGGGTATGACTCGCCCATAGACCTTATGGCACATATTTCTTGTATAGCAGAGCAACTGTATGTCAATTCAACGGATCGGCATACCTTTATCCAAGAAATTGCAATTCACGGCCAAATCATGGAATTTGAAGCGCAAGTTTATTGCAAGAATGGAAAAAAAATCTGGATTTCTGAGAATGCCAGAGCCGTAAAAGATGCTCAAGGACAATTACTTTACTACCTAGGGGGGCGACATCACAGCTTGTAACGCCTGTGTAGCAATGGATACACCAAAAGTGATAAGAAATAGATGGGCCAGCTTTCCCGAAAAAGCCCATCTAGGATAAATGATAGCAGAAGAATTTCAA
>JBAVRC010000865.1:0-1556 GCA_049694615.1 Thermosynechococcaceae cyanobacterium
TTTCAGGCTCGATCCGCAGGTTGACAGTTAACGACCGCTGGGAGCGCTGATCTTTCGAGATGGTCATGGGACTAACCCCGAGTAAGGACACATGGCTTCTGTATAGACATTGTACCTACAAAACCAGGCGATCACCTTCTGGTTTGGATGGGCGAGGCGATAAACCCGCATCGCTCATAGAACGATTTGGCGGTAAAGCTAATAAAATCCTTGACAATTCCTTGATGTAACTACGAATATGTAGTTACATCAAGGGGTGGGGCTAAAATTGGGGTGGTTAATCCGGCGACGGGTGAAGAGACCGGACGGATTATCAGCGCACGCAGGGCAACAGCCCCAGAAAGGAGAGCCTATGAAGAAAGGACGTTCTAATCCAGTGCCGCCAGAGATACAGGCTGAAATTGACGCCTTGGCCGCATTGCCGGAAGACCAGATTAAGACGGACGATATTCCTGAAGTCCGGGATTGGAACGGAGCCAAGCGCGGGCTGTTTTACCGCCCCATCAAACAGCAGATTACACTGCGGCTTGATGCCGATCTGATCGATTGGTTCAAAAACCATCACCCACAAGATGAGGGTTATCAAACCAGCATCAACCGCGCTTTACGGGAATATGTCGCACAGCGGGAAGGATAGCCCCCTCTGTGCAACACAGTTTTTTTGCTCATTTATACATTTTGTCGAAAGTCGCCCCTGATTGGTGGGGCTGAAACCCTTGTCCTGCATAGAGCTTGTTTTCTAACATTCGACAATTTGCCTCATTTTGTTGAGGGTTTTTGTAGGGGCTGACTAAATATAGCTAAATTCTGAAAATGAAGAAGTAATGTCAGTACGATCCAGACCGATCACTAAATCAATCAGATTAAAATGTCAGTGAAGAAGCACTATAAATTATTACAGTATGCAACATAGACTTGAATGGTTTAGAGCACGTCTTGAATCAAATTCAATCAAAGAGATATCCAAAGAGACTCAATATTTACGACCGCTACAGGGTTTTCCAGGTGGATGTTGTAAAATAGCTTCTATATTATTAGCTAGATTCCTTATTGAGGAATGTCTGTTATCAAGCAATTTAGTTTTTGTGGTGGTTAATGGTGAAACAGAGAACCCCGAATTTATGACTCATGCTTGGGTTTTAGCAGACTCAATAATTATTGATATAACAGCCGATCAGTTTCCAGAGGTAAAAGATAAAGTAATTTGGACAAAAGAAAATACCTGGCATAAAAAATTTAAAGGTAGTGAGCCTTTTCTTTACAAAGAATTCATAAATAGCTTCAATATTGATGCACGAGAAGAATATGAAAATATTTATTCTCAAATTCTCTCTGAATCAGAAGATTCTTCATCAAGAAATTAAAATTATAAAAGAAAACTATTATGACTTGATCAAGGTAGATTTACTATTGAAACTTTCAACAAAAGAATTCCTTTTGTTGAAGGTTATGCGGGATCCCTCTACGCGAGGGTTCATTTATTGTTTGGCTGCTTAAACCAAGCTGTCCAGTCCGTGTTTTTTAACGAGATGCAGCAGCTTGAGGGCGGTACCTGT
>JBAVRC010000866.1:0-2177 GCA_049694615.1 Thermosynechococcaceae cyanobacterium
CCCTCTACCATTACCCTCTTTACCGCCGGAGCCTTGGAGCAGGGTCGCAATGGTTGGACCCACCAACGCCCAGAAGTGGAAGCCTATTTTGCGGCCATGATGCGGAACGGAAATGTTTTTCCGCTATTTCCCACGGATGCCAATAGTATTCAAGTCGCCTACGAGTGGGGGCTGGGGACCCGAAACAAAGGGATTGCGATCACCGCTAGCAAATCGCCATTGCCCATTCGCACCACCTTGGCCCAAGCCCGCCAAAGCATTCAAGATGGGGCCATTGTGCTGCAAGACCTAGAAGGCACCGAGCATGGCAAAAAGGTTGTCTTAGCCGCTGTGGGGGATATGATTTTGATTCCCGTCTTTGAAGCCGCCGCGATGCTGGAAGCCGAAGGGTTTGGGGTGCGGGTGGTTTCTGTGGTGAATCCCCGGCGACTGTACCGTCCCACGGATGTGGCCTGGGAAACCTGTTCTGAAGCCGATGGAACATTCCTCAGCGATGCTCAGTTTGAAACCTTTTTTGGCGGCGATGTCTTGATTGGCGTGACGGGGGGGGCCAGCGGGATGCTCGAACCCATTATGCTGCGCAGCACTGCTAAACGAGATGTATTGGCCTGGAAACGGGGTGAAACAACGGCCAGTGCTGGGGAACTGATGGCCTTTAATGGGATTACTGCTGAAGCCTTGGTGAAGCGATCGCTAGAACTGATTCATTGACCAAAAGGACCGTTGGGTTTGCGAATTCTGTTGGTGGAAGATGAACCGGATGCAGCGCGGATGCTGGCCAAAGGCTTACGCGAACAAGCCTATGCGGTCGATGTTGCCACAGATGGCGAAGCGGGGTCCTATCAAGCGAGTGTCAACGACTATGACCTCATTCTTCTCGATTGCATGTTGCCGCGAAAAGATGGTTTTGCGGTTTGCCGCGACATTCGTGCCGCTGGATTGTCGGTCCCGATCTTGATGCTGACCGCTCTCGATGCCGTGCCCGATCGGATTGCCGGACTGGATCTAGGCGCGGACGATTATCTGACCAAACCCTTCGATTTCCAAGAACTTTTGGCGCGGATCCGGGCGCTGCTGCGTCGCGGGACGACCCTACAACCTGACCTTATTCAAGTTGCCGATTTGGTTATTGATACGCGATCGCGCGTGGTCAAACGAAGTGATCGTCTGATCGATTTAACCGCTAAAGAATATGCCTTGATCGAATATTTGGCCCGTTGTGCCGGAGCTGTTGTCAGCCGAGCCGAGATTGCCGAGCATGTCTGGGACGAGACCTTCGATCCGTTCTCCAATCTGATCGAGGTCTATGTACAACGCTTGCGGCGCAAGATCGATCAAGGTCATACACACAAGCTGATCCGAACCAGACGCGGCGAAGGCTATATCCTAACCGCCGAAAGCACCGCAACCGTTGAGGCATAAATGCTCAATTCGGTCAGAACCCGATTAACCTTGTGGTATGTAGGCGTCCTAGCACTCACGCTGCTCCTTTTCGGCGCTGGCCTTTACACCCTATTGGCCCGAAGCCTCAGCGAACGGTTGGACAAGGGCCTGCGTGCCACATTAGACCTGACGGCTGACTCGTTGCAGCGCGACCTGACCGAAGATTTGGCTCAACTCGACGCCATTGCTGTGGCCAAAGCCTTAACGAAAGCCGAAGCAGAACATTTCATCGAAGCAGAAACAGCCCTCGGCTCCATTGAAGATCTGAAATTTCCCAACCAAGCCATTGCCATCTTCGATGCACAGGGGCAGTTGCTGGCTGAAGCGTCCACGTCTGAAAAGGTTCGCGCTGTCTTGCCTGCGCGCCAATCCAGCTCGGTCGAGTCCATTCAGTTCTTCACATTAACAGACCGTCTGGTTAAGCCGAACGACGGACTGCGAGTGGCAGTGAAACGGGTTCAAGTAGCCGCCAAAAAATCTTATCTGATCGTGATTGCTCAGTCACTCAAAGAAAATGCCGAAGCATTAGCGTCACTGCGCCAGATTTTTTATATTGCAGTTCCAATGGCACTCTTACTGGCTGGCCTTGCGGGTTTCTTTCTGGCGCACACAGCCCTTAACCCGATTCGAGCCATGTCGGCGCGTGCCCATCGCATTAGTGCCGACAACTTAAACGAGCGCCTACCCATTGCCAATCCGTCCGATGAACTGGGCCAACTGGCAGGGACCTTCAA
>JBAVRC010000867.1:0-3604 GCA_049694615.1 Thermosynechococcaceae cyanobacterium
CATAAAGGCTTTGGTAAAATAGGGGCAAGCGGTTGTCAAAGAGAGCGGTTGGCAGGGATAGGCCGCGCCGCAATATTAATACAATAAAGCAAAGGTTAAGACGCAGGGGACCACAAAATGGCAGTTGAACTGAAAGCCAGCCGCAAAAGTCTGTATGAGACCGATTTTATGCGTTGGGCTGAAACCACGGTGGAATTCCTGCGAAACCAAGATTATGCCAGTGTCGATTGGGCCAACGTGATCGAGGAAATCGAGGATATGTCGAGACGGGAGCGGAAAAGCCTCAAAAGTAACCTTGTGGTTATTCTGCTTCATCTTTTGAAATGGACCTACCAGCCAGCCTTGCGGAGCGGGAGTTGGCGGGGCAGCATTCGAGAACACCGTAGGCGGATTAAGGATGATTTGCAGGACTCACCCAGTTTACTCCCTTACTTTCAGGATGTATTGGCCGAGTGTTATGGGTTTGCTCGCGAACAAGCTGCCGATGAAACGGGGTTGCCTTTGGAAACATTTCCCCTTAATTGTCCTTATCTGCCGGAGCAACTGTTAGATTCACAATATTTGCCAGACTAATGGGTTGCCCCTACAGGTGTGCTGAACCCGTCAGGAGTGGGGTCAACTGAGCGCGAACTAACTGCCAAAAATTGGCAATGGGCGGAATCGATAACCGATCCGTTGTGGTGACCATGACCACTTCGCGGGTGAGTACCTTTTGATCGGACATTGCCGTTTCAAGACAAGCGGGTAAGTCCCGAACGGCTAAAGAGGGGTCCAGCCGAGATTCAACCAGTGCCCCACTGGGTAACAAGGCAATCATATCCCCTTGACGAATGACGCCCCTGAAGGCATCCAAGGTATTGAGTTCAATGACTGCGTTTAACTCCAATCCCAATTTTTTAAACTGATCTTGAACCAATCGCTGCATCCCGTAGCCGTCCTTAAAGACGACATGGGGAAATTGGGCCAATTCAAACCAGGGTACAACGGCATATCGCGTCAGGGGATGTCCGGTTGCCATCAAGACTTGAATAGGTTCGTCATACAGCTTCTCGACAACAAGATTCGGCTGATGGGTCAGTGCCGCATTGTTCATCACAATGGCCAAATCCACAAGCCCGTCTTGCAACACTTTTAAGGAGCGATCGCTGCCCAAGGAAGTCACACGCAACTGGATATTGGGATAACGCCGACAAAAGGTTTGCAGAACGGGGGGCAAGTAGTGGGCGCACACTGAATGAATGGCGGCCACACAGAGTTCAGTTTGTTGTCCGTCTTTTAAGAGGGCGATCGCCGCTAGTGCATCTTCCCATTCGGCAATAATCCGTCGCGCCTTGGGCAGGAGTTGTTCTCCAGCTAGCGTGGGCTTATTTTGATTCCCACGATGCAACAAAGGCAGTCCCACTTCCTCTTCCAGCCCCTGAATTTGGCGACTAATAGTAGATTGGGTGACGCCGCATTGTTGAGCGGCCCGTTGAAAATTACCCCTTTGGGCAACTGCGAGAAACGCTTGCAGCTGCTCGATTCGCATACATTAAACCTATTCTTGCAACAGCTCGATCATGGGCAATCCATGTAACACAGACTACGAATTTAGACCTAACCTAGAGGTTTCTCAGATCTGTTGCTGTAGAAAACGATACGAAATTGCTATTGTCGAGATTTATTATTCCAGTTTTGACAAAAAAGCGCGTACTGAATGTACGCGCTCAACTTCTTGATTACGAAATACGGGAGGACCCAGCAGATCGGTTAGAACGTGAAGGTCGTCCGAATGACAGGCACAAAGTCAGCGTCATTGCTGGCATTGTTTTCTGGGTTGATAATCACAATAACACCCGGTGTTACCGAGATATTGTCATTGACCTGGAAGCGGTACAAGCCTTCAATATGGAAATTAGAATCGGGGTCGCTCGTACTTCTTTGAAAGGTTGCATTCCCAGCCTTATTAAAGACATAGGGTTGTTGACCAATAACAATTGCACCCAAATTCCCCTTCATGAATAAATCGGGGAAGGCAAACTGAGCGGACCAGTTGATGATATCCGCCTTGGCTCCTTGTAAAGCAGCATTGTTCCCGTCGTAGTTAGCTCTTGTATAGCCTGCCCACCCGGAAATGTTGAATTTTGGAACCACTTTCCAAGTAAATTGCAATCCAACTGAATCGGCATTGGTGGCGTCACTAATACCAGGAGCAGCATTGGCAAACGGATTTGAGGAGAAAGCACTGCCGGTTCCAGAACCTAAACTCACGAGTCCTTCTTCTTGGAAGGTATGGGCATAAGCAACCCCAAAAGCCAAGTTTTTGGTGGGCTGAAGTTCTAACTGTGCTAAGGCAGTATAAGACCCGCCGAATAAGCCTCCGGTAGGTCCAACAGAACTCGTGGGACTTGCTGCAACATAGCCCAGAGAAGCACCAATTTTGTCAGTGAATTTGTAGTTAAAGACAACACCTGCTGAGTTCGATCTTTCCGATAAGCGATAAATGGGGTTGAATCGACCAAATCGAGAAATAGAACCCGTCCCATCACTAGCTAGGTAAGGATTAAAGGTATTGACCTGACTGTAAAAATCTGCCGAGTTTGCAAACGCAGTGAATTTGCCTTTCTTCCCAATCGGGAATTTGTAGAATAAGTCATCGACCGTGAAAGTGTTATTTTCATTGCCGTCTACACTGAGTCGGGTCATGTTTGTTCCCGATGCAATGTTATTGGTTTCGATGTTTCGGGCCTGGAGTCGAATGCGTAACTGGTCTTTACCACTGAAGCTGGTATCGAAGTTCAACCGAACGCGATTTGAAAAAACGGGACGGGTATCGTTGCCATTGTCGCCGGGTGCATCGGTACCACCGTCAAATACTTGACTGGCAATAAAGACCGCTTCCCCTTTCAGTTTGGTTGTAGTCGAAAATTGCTGGGCTTCCAGAGTGGCCGTCCGGGCTTCTAACCCATCGACCCGACCCTTGAGGGTGGCCAATTCGGCCTTAAACTCTTCCTGCAACGCCTTGACCGTGGCGAGGTCTTCCTTCGTGGCAAAGCGATCGCTGATTTGGTCCAAGCAGGCATTCAAAGCTGCGGCCAATTCATAGCGAGTGGCAGCCCGATTCCCTCGGAAGGTGCCATCGGGATAGCCTGCAATACAACCATAGCGTTCAACCAGGGACTGTAACGCTTGAAAGGCCCAATCTGTGGGCTGAACATCGGATAACTGCGAGACGGATGTTACTTGCCCAGACGATTGGGTTTCATCCGTGCCAAACAGGGGCGTTAAATGGACATTGGTCTCGACCGGACGGGAGGTTTGACCTTCTAAGGCGCTCACCGTCGGGGTTTGTTCAGCTAGTGCTTTCGTTTGTAGGCCAGCTGCAGATAATAAAAGTGTACTGAGGAGCAAACGGCTCCAAAATTGAGTAGACATAATTAGGTTAAACCTCACACCAAATGTAACAATCAATACCATTTAACTCTGTTGCATCAGTGTAGTTGGACCGTGGTCCCTCTAACCTTAGCAAGCAGATTCATCACTCCTGTGGTCTAGGTTAACCTTAACAACTCCATAATTTCAAGTTAAGGCCCCGTTATCTAAACCGAAGCGGTCCCCTTACCTC
>JBAVRC010000868.1:0-6440 GCA_049694615.1 Thermosynechococcaceae cyanobacterium
CTTCTAGCGCAGTGCGATCAAACCCCATGACGGCAACCATCTGACCGCCGGAGGCATCGTCCATTAATTCGGCTCGTCGTTTCACCAGCTTGAGACCCGATGCAAAATCGAAAACCCCCGCCGCATACAGTGCCACAAATTCGCCTAAACTGTGACCTGCCATTACATCGGGCTGATGACCTTGATCCCGTAGTAAATCGGCTGCGATCGCCGCAACGGTATAGAGACAGGGTTGGGTGTAGAGGGTCCGCGAGAGTACTTCGATATCGCTTTGACAGATTTCAGGAACGGACCATCCTAAAATCGCTTCAGCTTGTTGGTATCGCTCTTTAGCAATTGCAGTTTCCAGTAGGTCAACCCCCATCCCGACCGCTTGCGAACCTTGTCCGGGAAATACCCATGCAGTTTTGGTCATTGTTTCCGCTCAATCGCTCTATCAACGTCATTATTCCGCTCGTTGCGCAGATGTATTTTGCAATACTGATTTATTTTACTTCGCGTTAAACTCTACCACAGCACCCTGAACAAGCTGAATACCGATGGCTAAGAAACCCTATTGGGATATTCCGATTGTTGAATGCAACGAGCCGTTAGTCGCCATCGCGCCAGAGGAATTTGTTTGCGCCAATCCCCATCCCTATGTCGCCTTGGGTGCGCCCTATGGCGATGAATCGCCGTTTTTTGTGCGCCAAGGGGTTTTAAGGGCGTTGCAAGCCGCACAAACCCTTTTGCAGCAAGAACACCCGGCTTGGCGTCTGTTTATTTTCGATGCCTATCGCCCGGTCGCGGTTCAACAATTTATGGTGGACTATACCTTTGCCGCCGTTTTGCAAGAGCGTGGCTTGGCGCGATCGCAGCTTTCTGAGACCGAAACGACCTGTCTTTGGGAGGAGGTTTATCAACTATGGGCACCGCCTATTTTAGATCGCCATACACCACCGCCCCATAGTACCGGCGCTGCGGTAGATATCACCCTGTTCGATACCCAAACCCAAGAAACGGTGTTTATGGGGTCGCCCATTGATGAATTTTCAGCCCGATCCCAACCCGATTATTTTGGCACGCTGGCCGCAAATGCCACCCTGGAAGAGGGCGATCGCGCTTTAGCGGCCTTAGCACATCACCATCGACAACTGCTCTGTCACGTCATGGACCAGGCTGGATTTCAGCGCCATCCCGGCGAGTGGTGGCATTTTTGCCTAGGCGATCAAATGTGGGCTTGGCTGGTTAGCCAGGATCAATCTGGGGAAGCCCGCTATGCGCGATATGGTCGTCTTACTTAAAGGCAAACACGGCCCCGGCTTTGAGCATAGCGATTCGCGACCATCACCCACCGCCCACAATGGTGACAATTTCTAGGCGATCGCCATTCGCGACTGGCTGGGTGTCCCAAAACTGGCGGTGGAGAATTTCGCCGTTGTACTCAATGGCAATCAGCCTTGGATTGAGCTTAAGCTGGGCCAGCAAATCTGGTAGGTATTGCCCCACTGCACAGCAGGTTTCTTGACCATTGACCTGTACCTGAATCTGATTCGAGGATGTCATCATTGCAATAGATTAAAATACCCTGAGAAAT
Organism: Thermosynechococcaceae cyanobacterium; assembly: GCA_049694615.1. Lineage (GTDB taxonomy): Bacteria > Cyanobacteriota > Cyanobacteriia > Thermosynechococcales > Thermosynechococcaceae > JAAURS01. The sequence goes on from JBAVRC010000868.1 coordinate 1,577, forward strand.
TAATAAGCAAGATTGTTCCAGAAAATCAGCATTGACCCATCTTGTTCTTAGCCCAAGATCACGCTGCGATGGAACTGCCCCCTCACAATGAACAAAAGTCTAAAGTCTTTAGTGCTGTTCAGATTATTTGTCGTCGTTGCATTGAGGGAGATGAGTGATGAAGTTCAAGTATGGTCTGCTATTCAGCTTCGTTACCCTCTTGATGGTAGCTTGCGCTGGAATCGCATCCAACCGCCCAGTCAGTGAGTTAACTCCGTCAGCGAGTCTGACCCCAGCTCCCAGTTCAGGTTCTCAATCTGCCCAATCGCTGCCCGTCCCTGAGGCAATCGCATCGGGAACCTTTGTGAAAGCTGAACAGCCCACCCAAGGCACCGTCCGCATTGTTCGCAAAAACGGTAAACCGGTGTTGGAGCTGGATGCAACCTTTAAGACCTCTGAAGATGGACCCGATCTGTTTGTCATTTTACATCGCTCTGCCAATGTACTGGGGGAAACCCAACCGCCCGCCTATGCCTTAAAGGAAGGCGATTATGCGGTTTTGGGTCCATTGGCAAAATTTAGCGGTGCGCAAAGCTATGTCATTCCCGATACGATTGACCCAGCCGCCTATAAATCTGCTGCGATTTGGTGTCGCAAGTTCAACGCAACCTTTGGCGTGGCATCCTTAAACTAACGTCTGATCGGCCACAAACCCAAAAAAGACTAAACCTTCCAGGATGCCAGCCGCATAAGCCGCTTGAGCCAAATAGCGATCGCCCGAAGGATTTGCATGATGCCATTGCAAGAGTTCTGGCTGCGCGTTTCCGACGAGAATGCCGCGATGGTTGTCCTCACTGAATAGAGCAATGTCATTGCCCGAATCCCCACAAGCGACGGTTTGGGAGGCATCGACGCCATATTGCGCCCGCACAAATTGCAACGCCTTCCCTTTGTTGGCCGTTTGAGGCACAATGTCCAAATCCTTACCACCACTATAAATGAATTGAGCCTGGATACCTTCTGTTTGCAGGGCTTCTGTAAGGTCGGCAATCACGGCATCGGCGATCGCGGGGTCCAAAAAGTAGCTGGCCTTAAAAGGACGTTGTTCAGACTCAGTTTGGGGACTTAGGACAGTAAATTGCTCGGTTACCACCTGTTGAACCAATGATCGATCCCAATGATCTTGCAATTGGGCAGACCACGCTGCATCGGGTATCTCGCTACCAGCCTGATAAATTTCGGTTCCCACAGCGGCGATCAGCACATCCGGTTCCAGAAGCGGGGTCGTGGTGCAAAGCTGGCCATAGGATTGGCGCGATCGCCCGGTGGCGTAGACCAAGTAGGCATTTTGGCTTGATCGAGCTACCCTTAGCCGTTCGTTCAGGCGATCCAAAGCAGCATCGTCCCCCACTAAGGTATTGTCCAAATCGGTCGCTAACAACCACTGCATGCTGATTCTTGTCCCTTGTGCGACTGCCGCTCTTAGTGTAACGGACCCTCTCGTTGTCGGAAGCTGCGAGCCTTACACCGGGCGCTCATTTTGAGGAACGACCCTGTCCACGTTGGGTTCCGTTTTTTTAGGGGAATCCTAGGCAGAAGCGATCTTTGCTCCTCACTCACGAGTTGTAGCGCCGACGCTTGCCTTCGGTGGTATACCGAATTCCGGTAGGGAACTGAGGGCTGGCTGAGTGCTGTTTGTTTGTTCCTCCTTTGTGTGCTGGGATATTTGGTCATGTTCCGCCGTCATCAACCTCCCCTTCTCTTGATTGCTGTCCTATTCCTTTTGACATCGTTTACGCAACAAGCTTCTGCGCAACAGAAATCGGTGAAACCCTCTCCATCAAAAGGGGGACCAGTCTCCGCGAAGAAAACCCCTGTAGAACTGCTGCCGGACCCTTTAGATCCCAATGCTCCCCTGCCGCTTTTGCAACCGGGTCTCGTGGCTATTGGAGATGGCGTTCAAGTGTTGCCAACGGGGTTAGATCTTTCACCGCCAATGGCTGCGGCTCCACCGCCCTCTGTTTCTGAAGCTGCCTTACCAAACCCTCCCTCCGAAACACAGACCCCACCTGTCTCTAGTGCGCCTAGTGCGATCGCCGCCGTTACACCTCCACCCGTCGAGGTCGCTTCAAGCACCATTTCGCCAGTCATTTCCTCGCCGATGGTCTCGCCCACTGCTGCATTGCCCACCTTCTGGCCGGAGTCGGCGATGTTGTTGGCACGGTTATCGGAATTGGGCGAAGTTCCGGCAACGGTACGGCAACTCTTGACGACAAATGCGTGTCGCGGCTGTAATTTACGGGGTGCGAACTTGCAAAATGCGATGTTGATGAATGCCGATTTAACGGGAGCCGATTTGAGTCAAGCCATTTTACAAGAGGCAGACTTAAGAGGGTCCAAACTCAACGGTGCAAATTTAGTCGGTGCGAATTTAAGCGGAGCCATTATGCCGGATGGCATGCTGCATCCGTGAGCCATTCTGCGGCACAATGGCTGATGTTGCCTGCAAATGGACCTGTGTTTCAGTATGAGCCGCGACGTCATTCAAACTCCCCAAGCCCCTGCCCCCGTCGGTCCCTATAACCAAGCGATTCGTGCAACGGGGACGATGGTATTTTGTTCGGGACAGATTGCCCTAAATCCAGCCACAGGCGAGATTGTAGGACCGGACGATGTAGCAGCGCAAACAGAACGGGTGATGCAGAATTTAGAAGCGGTGTTGACGGCTGCGGGAGCAACCTGGCAACAGGTGGTCAAAACAACAGTCTTTTTGGCAGACATGCAGGATTTTGCAGTCATGAACCGGATTTATGCCCAGTATTTTGACGAGGCGACCGCTCCAGCGCGAGCTTGTGTTCAGGCGGCACGGTTGCCCAAAGATGTGTTGGTTGAGGTCGAATGTATTGCGGTTGTGTAGCTTTGGTCTATGGAGATTGAGTGATGCGTCGGATGACGACTTGCGCTGCTAATCGTCCCGTTTGCGCTGCACCGTTCATAAACCCGTAAAATTCATCGCTAAGCTGCTCTCCAGCAAACACCAGATTGCCGATCGCAACATCCTGTCGATTTTTGGGATTTTTAGATTCGACATAAAAAAAGTTCTGAAAGGCCGTTAATTGACCGGGTTTGAAGTTTGCATAAGCCCCTCGCGTGTAGAGATCTTGATCCCATCGGGTGCGCAAAAACTGGCCCGTTGACACCGAAGATAGCTTGGGCACGACCTTTTCAAGTCGTTTGGTCCAAATACGACCGATGTGTTGCGGGCTACCGGAGTTGAGTTCCTCCACCTGTTTCCCGCCTGCAAAAAAGTTTAATGCGCCGTCTTTACGTCGGGTTTGGCGTTGGGAATCGTCCCACGCTTCAGCAAACCCTAAGTCTGTCCAAACTTCTTTAACAAATCCGTTTTTATTGCGCCAAAGTTTACGCGAAAATCCGGCCAATAATTTTTCATTCCTACCCAAATCGCCCTCTTCAATAAAGCGGCGCAATGTTTTGGGTAAATCCACCTCTAGCTCAATGCGACGTAGGGTCGTGAAGGGCATGGCTAAAACAACATAGTCGGCATTAACAACCGTTTTGTCCTTGAAGGTGAGGCGAAATCCCTTGTCGCGGGATTCCAGTGTTTCTAAGGGCATGCGGGTACGGATTTGTCCGGCCAAGGCAGCCGCGAGACCGTCGATAATCTTGGCAATCCCCCCTTCTACCGTATAGACTTCATCGCTGTAGCTGAGCAGGTCAACTTTTTTCCCTTTGACAACAGGCAATATAAAGATCAATTGGAGGGCTGTGGACGCTTCAGGTTCAACGCCATACTCGGTCCGAATTGTATTTTCAAGCAACGTTCGGATAAAGGGCTCTGGGATTTTGTCGGCGTGTTGATCTAAATACTGTGCAACGGACTTTTGATCAAACTGAGGGGCATATCGGTCATAGTCTCGATCCAGTAAATCTGAATCCTGGGCAATCTGTCGCGCGATGGGTCGCAATTTTTCGGCTAAGTCTGCCTCAGGACGCAGTTGGTCATCCAGAAAATAGCTAACGCCCGGAAATGGGTATTGTTCGGCATCCGTATTGCGGTTGAAGAGTTTGAGCCGAAATGTTTTAACGAAGGTCAACATATCGCGGTGATCGGTATTGATGAGCGATCCGCCTAAGTCGGTCACCAATCCCGACGCTAATGCGCCAGTGACGGACTGTATGCGACCGCCGACCCGAGATCGAGCCTCATAGACGGTGGCTTTTAAGCCCGCTTTCTTGAGATAATAGGCCGCGCTGAGTCCGGCAATACCAGCACCGACCACCGCAATGACCGGAGGGCGACCCCGACTCCATGCGGGGAGAAGGCGCGACAACGAAATACTGGAAAAGGCAGCACCTGTGGCGATCGCAGCCGATCTAACGAATTTCCGTCGCGATAACAGGACGTTACGAAGCGGTGTCCCGTGGGTGAATTTTTGTTCTTGTAAGTTACGGCGATGCGCTTCGCGGAGCAGTTTTATTACAGCCTGAGACAAGGAAGAATGGGCCATTGTTATGCTCGATCTGTCGCTTCGGACAAGTTAGAGGACATTCATTGTTAAAGGCATTTTAGACTGATTTCAATGCCGGATCGAAAAGTAGATGAACATGAAAGAACACCAGACAAGATGCTATATCGTAGCTGGTCGTCTAAAGGAAGAACAATGGCGATCTCCCCCCACAAACTACTCACTCTAAAGCGCAACCGCCTCAGCAGATTCAATGGCGATCGCAAACCCACCACAACGACAAGGGCGATCGCAGGAGCAATGAATCCATCGCATCAACAGTGATCGCAACCCCGCAGCAACGAAAAGGGCGATCGCAGGGACAATGAATCCATCGCATCAGGCAAGAACCTTGGTAG
>JBAVRC010000869.1:0-5463 GCA_049694615.1 Thermosynechococcaceae cyanobacterium
TTTTGCCTCTCGTAAGGCCAAGGAGACGTTCTTTAATCAGTTTTTCTTCTCACGGGTTAGAACGGTCTCCTCCTCTGCCTGAATCCCTTTGCTGTAAGGAGTTGGAATAGATGTGTCCGTCAGTCAGCGGTCGAAGACCTTTACGAAATTATGGTTGGCAGTACTGCTCAGGCTAAATTTGGTGTTGCCTTCTGCGAAGCCTCCGGGCCTTGTCTAATTCGCACAGTCGGAAACGATTCCGAGCTACAGGCGATCGCTGCCGAAAATGCCCAAATTTTGGGTGCGGGGCATAGCTTCAACATTCTGATGCGGGATGCATTTCCCCTCAACATGCTCAATGCGATCAAGCAATGCCCGGAAGTCTGCTCCATTTACTGCGCAACCGCAAACCCTGTAACCGCAATTGTGGCCGAAACCGAACAAGGGCGGGGAATTTTAGGCGTCATCGATGGGGCGTCTCCCCAGGGAATTGAGAGTGCAGAGGAGGTTAAAACCCGTAAGGACTTTCTCAGGCAAATCGGCTACAAGCTTTAAGAGATACAAGCCTTACGAGTTATCCACGATATCGGCATCAATGACATTATCTCCCCCGGATGCGGTTTGACTGCCCGCATGGGCATACACTGCACTGCCGACTTGCATCATAGCTTGTTGCAGATCGTTGCTGAGGGTTTTGATGCGATCGCTATCTTCGCGATTCATGGCCTCGCGCAGATCTTTTAGGAGCGCTTCCACCCGGTTCTTGTCTGCGGCTTGAATGCGATCGCCCAATTCCTTCAGTTGTTTTTCAGTCTGATAAATCAGCGAATCGGCCATGTTTTTAGCATCGATCTGCTCGCGGCGTTTGTGGTCGGCAGCAGCATTGCGCTCAGCCTCCTGGACCATCCGTTCCACATCTTGTTTACTCAGCGTTGAAGCCCCCGTAATAGAAATTGCCTGTTGTTTCCCCGTTGCTTTGTCCTGAGCTGTCACCGACAAAATCCCATTGGCATCGATATCGAAGGTCACTTCAATTTGAGGCATTCCTCTCGGCGCGGGCGCAATTCCATCGAGATGGAACATACCCAGACTCTTGTTATCGTTGGCCATCCCCCGTTCGCCTTGGAATGCATGGACTTCAACAGTCGTTTGGGCATCCGCCGCCGTTGAAAAGATCTCGGATTTCTTGACCGGAATCGTCGTATTACGGGGAATTAAGGTGGTCATGACGCCTCCCAAGGTTTCTATCCCCAAGGAGAGCGGCGTCACATCCAACAACAAGAGGGACGTAACCTCCCCGCCTAAAACCCCCGCTTGGATCGCCGCGCCGATTGCCACAACCTCGTCGGGATTAACGCCTTGATTGGGCTTTTTACCCGTTAACCGCTGCACTAACTCTTGCACGGCTGGAATCCGCGTCGAACCGCCCACCAGAATCACTTCATCGAGCGCGCTACTCGCAATTTTGGCATCTTTGAGCGCTTGTTCTAGGGGAACGCGGCAGCGATCGAACAGTTTGTCGCACATCGTTTCAAATTGCGTTCGAGTCAGAGACATTTCCAAGTGTTTGGGACCTTCGGCAGACGTTGCGATAAAGGGAAGATTAATCTGAGTCTGCGTGGTGCTAGATAGGTCGATTTTAGCTTTCTCCGCAGCTTCGGTCAGGCGCTGGAACGCTTGCTTATCCTTGCGTAAATCGACCCCCTCCCTGCGCTGAAATTCGGAGACGAGCCAATCGACAATTGCTTTATCGAAATCGTCCCCGCCCAAGTGAGTGTCGCCGCTGGTGGATTTGACTTCAAAGACGCCTTCTCCCACTTCTAGCACTGAGACATCGAAGGTCCCGCCGCCCAAGTCGAAGACCAAAATGGTCTCATTCAGTTTTTTGTCGAGGCCATAGGCCAAGGCTGCGGCAGTGGGTTCGTTGATAATCCGTAACACCTCCAACCCGGCAATCTTGCCGGCATCTTTTGTGGCCTGTCGCTGCGCATCGTTAAAATAAGCTGGAACGGTAATCACAGCTTGCGTGACCGTTTCTCCCAAGTATTTTCCGGCATCGTCCGCTAATTTACGAAGGACTTGGGCTGAAATTTCTTCCGGTGCAAATTCTTTCTTGAGGAGGGGACAATCGAGTTTGACATTTCCCTCGCGATCTTGTCGCACTTTATAGGTAACTTGCTTCGATTCCTCTCCCACTTCGCGATACTGGCGTCCAATAAACCGTTTCACCGAGTAAAAGGTATTTTCGGGGTTCATGACCGCCTGCCGTTTGGCAATTTGACCCACGAGGCGATCGCCCGTCTTGGTGTGCGCGACAACCGAGGGGGTTGTGCGATCATGCTCCGCATTGACAATCACTGAAGGCTTGCCTCCTTCCATGACTGCGACGCAGGAGTTGGTTGTCCCTAAATCGATGCCGACTACTTTAGCCATAGAACCTGCCTCTTGCGCTAATAACGCCCATTCGCCTCATTTTCAAGCTAGACCCAAAAACTGAGGAACTTGTGAGGACAAGGATTTGCAGTTATTCATCCTTCGAGTTCGTTCGGGCTTAACCCTGAATTGCAGGCATTAAAGCCGTTGCTAGAACCTCCTCAGCTGCACTCGCAAACGTAAACTGAAGGTCGCCTCGCACTTCGTCGGGTACGTCCTCTAAATCTGGTTCATTGCGTTGCGGCAAAATGACCCTTTTCATTCCGGCTCGATAGGCCGCTAGCACTTTGTCGCGGATACCGCCTACGGGTAACACTTTCCCGCGTAGGGTAATTTCCCCGGTCATGGCCACGTCGTTCCGTACCAACCGCCCCGAGGCTAAGGAGGCGATCGCCGTCATCATGGTGATTCCTGCCGAGGGGCCGTCTTTGGGGGTTGCCCCCGCTGGTACGTGTACGTGGACGACTTTGTCCTCAAAGGCTTTGGGGTCGATGCCCAGCTTTTCCGCATTCGAGCGCACGTAGGACAGGGCCGCCTGCGCCGACTCGCGCATCACATCCCCCAGCATTCCGGTGAGGACTAATTGTTCGTCTCGTCCCGGCATCATCGTGGCTTCGACGAATAATATATCCCCGCCTGCTGGGGTCCAGGCCAGTCCAGTGGCAATGCCGGGGCGATCGATGCGTTCGGCTGCTTCGTTCGCAAAGCGAGGTTGCCGCAGGTAGATGGGCATCTGTTCCGCTTCGACCGTTATGGGGGTGACGGCCCCTTCTGCGATGGTGCGAGCCGCCTTTCGCACGACGGTCCCGATTTCCCGCTCCAAGCTGCGAACGCCTGCTTCACGGGTATATTCGCGAATAATGCGTTGCAGAGCGGGGTCTGAAATCGCGAGTTCATCCGGTTGCAATCCGTTCGCGCGGCGTTGTTTGGGCAAGAGATAGCGACGGGCGATGTGCAACTTTTCCATTTCCGTATAGCCTGAGAGGTTCAGAATCTCCATGCGATCGAGCAAGGGCGACGGAATCGTTTCAATCGTGTTTGCCGTGCAGATAAACAGCACCCTGGATAGGTCGAAGGGAACACCGAGATAGGTATCCGTAAAAGCATGATTTTGGGCTGGGTCCAGGACTTCTAAGAGCGCCGCCGCCGGATCGCCTTGAAACCCCCGACTCAACTTATCCACCTCGTCGAGCATGAACACCGGATCGGCAGTTTCGACCCGGCGCAAGGATTGAATCAGGCGACCAGGCAATGCGCCAATATAGGTGCGGCGATGTCCGCGAATTTCGGCTTCGTCGCTCTCTCCGCCCAGGCTGATGCGCACAAATTTGCGCCCCATGGCACGGGCAATGGACTGCCCTAGGGATGTTTTGCCGACACCAGGGGGGCCTGTGAAACACAGGATCGGTTCCCGACGACTTTCGTCGAAAAGGTCATCGGATTCTTTGGGCTTTCCAGGTCCAGGTGCGTCCTCTGGCGGCGATGGCTGGGGTGCTTGAGCTTGACGGTCTGCTTTCAGTTTTTTGACGGCCAGATATTCCAAAATCCGGTCCTTGATGCGTTCTAAATCGTAATGATCTTCATCGAGGATTTGGCGCGCATGGGTCAGATCGATCGCTTCTCCCGTGACCGTGCGCCAAGGCAGGGTCGCCATCCAATCGAGGTAAGTGCGAATCATGCCATACTCCGGCGACACCGGCGGTAAGCGTTCCAAACGCGATAATTCTCGAAAGGCTTCCTTGCGGGCTTCTTCGGGCAGATCGGCTGCCTCTAGCTGCTGGCGCAATTCTCGACTCTCGGCTTGCTCGGTATCCTCTTCGCCCAGCTCCCGCTGAATGGATTTCAATTGTTCCCGTAAAATGTACTCCCGTTGAGTTTTCGAGATGGTTTCCTGAGCATCGGAGGCAATTTGCTGTTGGAGTTCCCGCACCGCCAGTTCTTGCTGCACGAGTTTAATCAATTGCGTTAATTTGTCCGCAACTGCGTCCAGTTCCAGGACTTCTTGCCGCTTTGCCGTTTCCATCGGCGTCATCGCTGCGACCAAATAGGCAAACATCAGCGGATCGCCGATATGCTCGCCGGCCTCTGCCAATTCTTCCGGAATCTCATGGGTTAAAGGCACCAGTTTTTGAAACAGCTCGCCCAAGGTCCGGCGCAGGGCTTCGACTTCCATACTTACAGCGGTTTGTTCGGGGGCTTTGTCGATTCTGGCGACCAGAAAGGGTTCGGTTTGCAAAAAGTCTAGAATCCGAATTCGCTCCAGCCCCTGCACCACAAGCTGCAACGTTCCGTTCGGCAGACGCAGGAGTCGGTGAATAATAGCTGCGGTGCCGACGCGGTACAGGTCGTCCGGTCCAGCGGGGCGCGCTTCGGGATTGCGCTGTGTTACCAGTGCCACGAGACGATTGGTGCGCATCGCTTCATCGACGAGTTTGGCCGATCGCGTTTGGCCAACGACAATGGGGGCTACGGCCATCGGGACCACAACCGTATCGATCAGCGGCAACACCGGGAGGGCGTCGGGGATATCCGGGATCCGGTCGGCATTGTTCTCGCCATTTCTTTCAACGTCGAGTGGGGTGGCAGCGTTCACAATGTCCCCTCCGCTTTCGGTAGCACAACGTAAAGAAATCCGCGATCGCAGCGAGCTTGAATGCGATCGCAATCGATTTTCTGTATGAGCGGCACATCTAGACGAAACGATCCGTACTGAATATTTGCTGCGTGATATTGCCCATCCCCCTCCGGCATCTCCCACGAGCGCACCCCTTCAATCACCAAAGCATTGTCGTAGATGGAAATCTCAAAATCCTCATCCGTCACTCCGGCAATTTCCAATTTGACCACGATTACAGTAGGCGTTTCGTACAAATCCGCAGGGGGGTGCCATTGAGGACGCGCAAACCGGGTCTGAATACGATTCCCCCAAGCCTCAATCGGGGAGGAAGACCCGATGCCGGAAGCAATGCCCGTATAGCGGCAACTAAATCGTCGATAACGCATGGTTTTGGTATCGTTCGTTCTCAACTTAAACGGATAACGATCCTCTCC
>JBAVRC010000870.1:0-6050 GCA_049694615.1 Thermosynechococcaceae cyanobacterium
ACGTTTCATAGTCGAGGGGTACAGCTTTTTCATCGCTCGACCACGACCTTTTGGGATTTACCCATGCTCACAACGGCCATTATGATTGGCAAGCGGAGCGACACCTTTAGACCGGATCTGGATTTTCGGGATCTGCCCCAGTCCGAGTTTCTGTCTCGAAACCATGCTCAGATTTCGGTCCGCAATCAACAGTTTTACCTAGAAGACTTGGGCAGCAAAAATGGCACGGCCATTAATGGGGTTCCGTTGCCGAAGGGGCAAGCCCAACTCCTTGCTTTTGGGGATCACCTTTGTCTGGGGGGAACTGAAGCCTTTACCTTTATTTTTATCAAGGATCAGCCGGTCAATACGGATCACTTGAGTATGATCTCAGGTCAAGATCGGGCGTTTGAAGCCGAATTGCTATTGTCCTATCGCCAGTCGGTCACGGCGTTGTTGGACTTGTTGAAACAGGCGATCGCCAGTCTGGATTTTGCTGAGGTCAAACGTCTGGCCAACCAAATTGCGATCGCCAGTTACAACGTGGGTGCCGATGTGATGAATCTCTTGGCTAAACAATTAGAAGATCAAGCGCTTCAGCAGGTGCTGCCCGCCTGCCAAAAAACGCAAGCGGCATTGCACGATGGCCTTGTCCAAGTTGAGCAATTTGCTGGCGTATTCTATGGAACCTGAACGCCCTTTTCTAGATCGTGCCAGTGCCGGTCGCCAGTTAGCGCAGGCATTAATGGTCTATGCCTATCGGCCCGATGTGGCGGTGCTGGGGTTACCCCGAGGCGGAATACCCGTGGCCTATGAAATTGCGATGGCCCTGGGGTTACCGTTGGCGGTTTATTTGGTACGGAAGCTGGGCGTTCCCAACCAGCCGGAGTTGGCGATGGGGGCGATCGCCACGGGAGGTGTCCGTTATCTGAATCCCGATATCATTGCCCAAAGCCATGTCAGCCCAATGGAGCTAGAGACCATTACCCATCGGGAACAACAAGAACTCGACCGTCGCGATCGCTTATATCGACAGGGTCGTCCGCCACTTCCGCTAAACGGAAAAATTATTATTCTGACGGATGACGGCATTGCCACGGGGGCCACGATGTTTGCAGCCCTGTCGTCGTTACGGCAGTATACCCCCCAAAAACTTGTGGCAGCGATTCCAGTTGCGCCCGCTGAAAGTGAACAAGCCTTAAGAGAACGCGCTGACGAGGTGGTCTGTCTCAGAACCCCTTCGCCGTTTTATGCAGTGGGTCAATGGTATAACCACTTTGAGCAAGTGGGCGATGAGGAAGTCTGTCGCTTACTGAACCTGGCGAATGCCAATCCTTAGGAGGCAACTGGCGCGGGGCATGCAGGCTCAGGCGATCGCCTACCATAGAAGAGAAAACCGAAGGTTGGGTGTGGTATGGCGGCGGAGATCGACTTTCAGCCCTACTTGCGATCGCTGAGCGAACACCCAATGGTAGAAGCTTTATAAACTTACAGACTCTGACATGAAGTAGTCAATCCAATTTAAATATATTTTGAGGTTGTCTTTATGCAAATTACAATTGAAATTCCCGATGAACTAGCCTGTCAGCTTCAAGTAGATCGTTCTGATCTTTCACGATATATCCTTGAAAATCTCGTAGTTGAAGCCTATAAGTCCGAAAGAATTACAAGTGCTGAAGTTGGACGTATTCTGAGTTTACCCTCTCGATTTGCAGTGGATGATTTTCTGAAGACGCACGAAGCCTATCTGCACTATACCGAATCGGATCTCGAACAAGATATTGAAACCCTACGCCAATTGCGTAGTCAACCCACATGATTGTTGTTTCTGATACGTCGCCGATTCACTATTTATTGCTGATTGGTCAAGTTGAACTGCTGCCACAACTTTACGGACGTATCATTATTCCTGAAGTTGTGCGAGACGAGATGTTTGCATCTGGTGCGCCTGTAATTGTACAACAATGGATCCAACAGCCTCCCGATTGGTTAGACATTGGTATTGTGGAGTTACCAACTAATCTAGACTTGATACGTCTAGATCCTGGCGAACGCGCAGCCATCCAACTTGCTTTGCAAATCCAAGCTGATTTGCTCATTGTCGATGATAAACCTGCTCGTCAGGCTGCAGCTGTTTTAGGTATAAAAATTACTGGATTGCTCGGTATTCTGGATGAGGCTGCAACGTTAGGCAAAATCGATCTGTCCATTGTAATTGCCCAACTCATGAGTAAAACAAACTTTCGGGCTTCCCCTACTTTAATTCAAACGCTTCTCGCCAAACATCGTATCGGTAACTAAAGAGTGATCGCTTACCTATAGAAGAGAACACCGTGGGTTTGGTGCGGTATGGCAGCGGAGATTCGACAATGCAAATGCACCCAACCCATCAAGCTCAGTAGCCCCTTGCGTTCATTGCCAGCCTCGGTTACTCTGAAACAGACCGATCAGTCTCTAGACAAATGTCGAAAGCACAAGAAACGAAAACACGGATTATCGAACAAGCAGCTGCGCTGTTTAACCAGCAAGGGTATGCCGGTTCATCAATGTCAGATCTGATGCGGGTAACAGGCTTGCAAAAAGGCGGCATTTATAACCACTTCTGTAGCAAAGACGAACTTGCCCTAGAAGCGTTTAAATTCGCAGCCGATCGCGTCCAGCAGAAATTTATGGGTGCCCTGAAAGGAAAACGTCATGCTGTGGAGCGCTTGATCGCCATTCTTAGCGTTTATGAGCATCTGTTGGATGACCCACCCGTGCCGGGTGGCTGTCCTATCCTCAATACCGCCATAGAGAGCGACGATACCCATCCTGCCCTGCGACAACAAGCGCAGCAAGCAATGGACCAGTGGCGTCTCTTGATTCGACGGATTGCGGACAAAGGCATAATGCGCGGCGAATTGCGATCGACCATTGAGTCCGACACCATTGCAACCATTTTGATTGCCACCCTTGAGGGGGCCATCATGCTCAGCAAACTGTATGGCGATGACACCTATTTGAAACAAGCCCTAACGCATCTCAAAACCTATATTCAGAATCAGCTCGCAATGCCGACCTAATTTTTTTGCGCAAAAAAAGACCGATCGGTCTGTTCATCTTTTAATCTGAGATTGTAGACCATGTTGAAACTTTACTATGCCCGTCCTTCTGCCTATGCGCGTCCTGTATGGCTAGCACTGCTAGAAAAACAGCTTCCGTTTGAACTCATTGCCGTGGATTTAAGCGGCGAGCAATTTGAATCTGAATTCCTGGCGGTTAATCCCTTTAGCCATGTTCCAGTTTTAGTCGATGGCGAGTTTCGCGTGATTGAATCCCTGGCCATTTTGGACTATTTGGAAGCGCGGTATCCTAGCCCGTCGCTGCTGCCGACGGATGCCGCCGCTTTGGCCAGGGTACGCATGGTGCAACTGGTAACACTCAATGAGCTACTGCCTGCGGTGTTTAAACTACTGGTTTACCACGGGAACACCAACGAGCCATCAGGGAGCGAGCAATCGATGGAATTGGCCTATGCTCAGCGACGCGCAACCAACACATTAAGTTTTTTGGAGACGCTATTGGGCGATGCGGTTTACTTCGCTGGCGAACAGATAACCTTGGCAGAGATTGTTGCTGGAACACTGATTTATCGAATGCCGGATCTGGGCATTGCCCTAACCGACTATCCCTACTTAAAAATCTGGTCGGAGCGGTTATTGTCGCGGCCCACTTGGCAGCAAATTGAGCTGAGTCCAGAAGAGTGGAGTACCTTCAAGCGGCGGATGCGACTCATCCCAAAGATTTGGGACCGTCGCCGCCGACAACGCATGGCGTTGTCTGGGAAGCACTAGGGGCGATCGCATGACGTCTCCCCAGCGATCCCCACCCCCAATCGGTGTGTTTAAGGGGGTGGGCTCCCTGCGCCTGTTTCGGCACCGCCAGGGGTCCCCGGATCCGTTTGCGGTGGCTCGCTGCTACCCTCCACGCTTGGCTCGGGAGGAGGATTTTCCTCCGCAGCACTGGGCGAATTCTCAACCGGTGCAGGTTCCGGCGGAGCATCGCTATAGGCGGCCTCCGACTGTCCCGCTGTATCAGACTCGGTCGGCGCAGGTTCAGGTCGGCTGGGCTCCTCAACGGGGCGCAGTTGAGCCGCCCAATCGGCAATGCGCCCTTGTGCTTCCGAATACATGGCCCGGTTGGAGCCAATATCAGACGCCCTGGAGATTGCCTCCGATAGTCTGCCCTCACGGGCCAAGGCTTCCGCATCATTCAGAATGGGCCGATCTTCAACTTCTTGTATTTGGGCCACCCATCCGCCAATCTTGCTTTGTGCCTCTCCATACAGGGCCCGATCTGAGTTAATTTTGTCAGCCATCTGGATGGCCCCGTTTAAATCGCCCTTTGCGGCGATCGCAATGGCCTGATCCAACATGGGTTGATCTTCAATGCGCTCAGTGGTGCTCGACCACATGGCAATTAAAGTTTGGGCCACGTCACGGAGGGGTTGACCGGAGAGGACCTTGCTGGCTTCAGCAGCAGCCGACTGAAGACTGGCCACCGTGTTATCCAATGCCATCTGTTTGGCCCGCGCCATGAACTGCCGATCCGTAAACGAATCAATTTGTTTGGTCCAGTAGGCGATGAGGGTCTGAGACTCTACCCGGCGCGGCTCATCGGACTTGACCATTGCGGCCTGATCGATCGCAAGCTGATACCCTGCCAATTGATCGAACCCGGCCAGCCACCGAGCGATCGCTAAATTCCCCCAGTTTTGGATTTGCCCCTGCCATTTTTGGCGTTGACTTGTACTCTCTTCATAAATAGGGGTACCCGACTCAATTTGATTTGCGTAGGCATAGGCTTGAATCGAAGACCACAGCGAGTCATCTTGCGCAACCATCGCCGCACGGCCTAACTGTAAATAGGCCGTTGCCGCCTTCGCCGCCTTAGAACTTGGCGGCACCATTTGCGCCGCTTTCACACTGCCCTCGTAATCACCGTTTGCCTGCGCATCTTTCGCAATATCAACCAGACTTTGGCTCCATTCATCAATTTTTTCCGTCACCCGTTTGCGGGCCAGTCGTTTTGGATCAATTTGACTAACCGCCTGAATCGCCTTGGCCAGATCGTCTGGGTACCCCGAACTAGCAAGGTCCTGAGCTGCGCCAATTTTAGAGAATGCTTCTTGCTCAATTGAAATTTCAGCTACAATTTTGTCAGCCCGCTTTTGCCAGTAGTCGCTGCCAATCTGGATCAAATCGCGGACCTGTTCCATCGCTAAATTCAAGTTTTGGTCTGCGATCGCCTGTCGAGCTTTGTCATAAATCTTTCCTCCTTTTTTCCAGTTGTCCTGCCAATCCTGAATCATGCCTTGGGCTTCCTCATAGACCCCACTGGTTTTCGGCACTTTTTGGGCAAGCGCAACCCCCTTATTGATATCGCCCTCATCCACTTTTTGACGCGCTAAAACCAAAATGGCCTGTGCCCAATGGTCGGCCAGCTGTCTGGATTGCTCGAATAATGGGTTTTGCTCCGTAATAGAACCGGCAAGGGCCAGTGCCGACGAAAGCGATGCTTCATCTCCCTTGCGAGCCGACTGATCGGCACAATAAAGTTGCCCTGAGTCGGACAGGGTAGCCTTCAATAACTTATTGCAATTGGGCGTTGGCGGCAAAGCCGTCAGCCATTGAAACGCAACGGCACCGGTCAATGTCGATGTCGCCAGCACAACCAACCAGAACAGCCCTTGGGGGTAGCGCTGTCGCAAACGCTGCATCTCTTGCAAAGCGGGTTCAAACAGATTGCGTTTGGATACGGTAGGCGGGGAGGTAGCTTCAGCATCCAAAACGGGCTGGCTGTTGGGGGCCGGAGAAGGGTCTTGGGTTGACATTGCAACAATCGATGAATGGACAGGTTGGGCAAGTGGAGGGGATGCGGGGAAATTATATCGAATTACATCGTCATGGACAGTTTTCTTTGGTTTTATCTTAGGGCTTTAGACCCCGAATCACAAATTTGCAATCTGGGTGCAAAAACAAAAGGGGTGTAGCGTTCATGAACGCTACACCCCTTTTGCATCAGTTATCAAG
>JBAVRC010000871.1:0-5424 GCA_049694615.1 Thermosynechococcaceae cyanobacterium
CCAGCCTGTTGCATCCCAACCGTTCCCGAAGCCTTCGGTTCCAGCTTCGGCGATCCAGTCTCCCTCTAAAGTGGCCTTGGTTCGTCCAACCAACCCGGATGATCGGCTGCGGGTCATTAAAAGCGGACGGAACGATCCCTTTGCTTTATTGGTTCAACCCTCTAGCCCCAACACCGCTGCTGCGCCAAGTGCCCCTGAGAAAAAACCGCAAACCCAAGAAGAAGTTGGGAAAAAATTGGTCAATAGCTACGATAAGTTCCTTGATCGCATCGCTGGCATCTATGGCAAACCCGGAGATTCTGGCAGTAAGTCTGGAGCGATCGCAAGCAATGGGTTACCCGGAACCATCAACTTGCCCTCTTTGCCGCAGAAACCAGAAATGGCCAATGTCAAAGTGACCGGAGTGGTGGTAGTTGCCGGACTGCCCCGTGCCATCGTGCAAGCCCCAGATGAACCCACCAGCCGCACGGTGGGCATCGGCGACTCTCTGTCGGGTGGCAAGCTCTATGTAAAAAATATAGATCTCAGTAATCGGGCCGAACCAGTGGTGATCTTCCAGCAAGGCGGTACGGAATTTGCCGTAGCCGTGGGCCGCGACCCCGTCTTACTGGCGTCTGCCGATCCGACTGCTCCTGGGGTAACCGCACCGCGACCTGTGCGAGGACTTTATACCGTCCAGTCCCGTTAACCCCAAGTCCAAAAACCCAAAGCAGCACTTGAACAATAGGTACGGGGCGCTCCTGCTACAGAGATGCCCCAATTCCTTTTTGTCAGTGCAAAATTTCTCGGAATTTAAAGATATCGGGAGGTTAAGGCAGGTTTTACCTCGGAACTATCGGCTATTTCCAAGTCATTTCGGCAAAACCTACCCTTACCAAGTGTTGGACGCTATTTTCGCCCCTTAGGCGTCGCTTTCGACATAGAGGAAAAAGAGGCCCATGGCGACAAGGGACCCGAGCATGGTGAGAGGAATCATCACAGAGGGCAAAAAGGAAGCTGCCATGTTTTCAATATCCTTAAAGACGATAGGATCAAGCTGGCTTTCAGTTTACGTCGAAGGCTGCCTGCCCCCACCAGAGATGTAAAGATTCTCAACAAAAAGGAATTCGGGGGAGAACTACCGATAGGCTAATTAAAATCCTATACAGGGTAAGAGGTTTTAAGGTAATGACTCAGGGCTTAATTCAACATGCTGGGGATCCCCAAGTCGGCGAACTAGCTACCCCAATCAATGCATCAGGGTTTTCTAAAGCTTTCATCAATAACTTGCCGGCTTATCGTCCCGGACTCTCTATGCAACGAAGAGGTTTAGAGATAGGGATGGCCCACGGTTACTTCCTGTATGGCATTTTTGCGTCTGCGGGTCCGCAACGGGCAACTGAGCATGCCGGGATAACTGGATTAATTGCCACGCTCGCGATCGTTACCCTTCTGACGATTGGCTTGTCTTTGCATGGTGCTGTGAGAACTGGCGCTGCTGGGACCAATGCAACCGTTGCCAATCCGCCTGCCGAATTTGGCACTAAGGAGGGCTGGAGCGAATTTGCGAGCGGCTTCCTCTTGGGAGGTTGCGGCGGATCTTTCTTTGCTTATTTGTTGTTGCAAATTGTGCCGATCACGATTTGGTCGGTTGTTTAAGTTTCCGATTAATCGGTTTTTGGCAGAGTCCCTCAGTCTGTTTGGCTGGGGGATTTTGCGTTGCGCGTCGACCTTGACATTGACGAAAGAGTCTTGGATATAATGGGTTTAGTCCTCGGAGAGAGGCATTTCACACATCCAGGGAGTCTGCGATGGCAAGAGAATATGAATTTGGGATCTACATTGGTCGATTCCAGCCCTTTCACTTAGGGCATCTCCAAACGGTCAAATTAGCCTTAGACCGGACTGAACAGCTAATCCTCATCTTGGGAAGCCACCAGGTGGCGTCGGATATTAGAAACCCCTGGAGTTCCCAAGAGCGAATTGAAATGATCCAAGCCTGTTTGAGTCCAGCGGACTTGAAACGGGTTCATTTTCTGCCGCTGCGGGATTGGGTGTATAGCGATAATCTGTGGTTGGCAGCGGTGCAGCAGCAGGTGGTTGAGATAACCCAAGGCAGTTCTTCTGTGGCGGTATTAGGCCATCGCAAGGATGGATCGTCCTATTATCTGGATCTGTTTCCCCAGTGGGATTATCTGGAGACGGGTAGTTTTCAGAATTTGAATTCTACGGATATTCGTCGGGCCTATTTTGAGGCCATGGACACGGGATATTTGGCGTGCGTTCCTGACGGTGTTGCTCAGTTTCTAAACGCATTTCAAACGGGCGATCGCTACCGGGATCTATGTGAAGAATATCGGTTTTTGCAAGCCTATCAAGCGGCTTGGGCGAAGGCCCCCTATGCCCCCACTTTTGTGACAACGGATGCGGTGGTGGTGCAGTCGGGGCATGTGTTGGTGGTGCGCCGCAAAGCCAGACCGGGGATGGGTCTCATTGCCTTACCGGGTGGGTTTCTCGACCAAAATGAAACCCTAGTGGATGGAATGCTGCGGGAATTGAAGGAAGAAACGCGGCTGAAGGTGCCCCTTCCGGTATTGCGTGGCTCGATTGTGGAAAGTCATGTGTTCGACAATCCAGGGCGATCGCTGCGGGGCCGAACCATTACCCATGCCTATTTCATCCAACTGAAGGCGGGCGAGTTGCCCTCGGTGAAGGGCGGCGATGATGCCGAGAAAGCCTGGTGGATGTCTTTGGCCGATTTATACGCCCACGAAGATCAAATCTACGAAGACCATTTTCAGATCATTCAACACTTTGTCAGCAAGGTGTAAGGGCCAATTCCCTACCCAATGCTAATTCCCAACCTGATCGCTCATGGGTGTCATGAGGCGATCGCCCTACCCTATTTTGAGAGTTTGCAAGCCATGACCTATAACTTGATTTTGGATGTGGATTCCTATAAAGCCAGCCACTGGTTGCAGTATCCACCCCAGACCACTGCAATGTATTCCTATGTCGAAAGTCGGGGCGGTCGCTATCCGGCCACAGTGTTTTTCGGCCTCCAGTACATCCTCAAACAGTACCTGGCCCACCCCGTGCAAGACTGGATGGTCGATGAAGCCAAGGCTTTTTTTGCCGCCCACGGCGAACCGTTTAATGAAGCGGGTTGGCGCTACATTGCCCAGGACTTAAAAGGAAAATTGCCGATTCGGATTCGGGCTATCCCAGAGGGGACGGCGGTTCCGGTTCGCAATGTGTTGATGACCGTTGAATCGACGGATCCGCAGGTTTTCTGGCTGGTGTCATGGCTAGAAACCCTGTTGCTGCGGGTTTGGTACCCGACCACTGTGGCGACCCAGAGTTGGTATTTGAAACAACGCATCTACCAGGCATTAACCCAAACCGCCGATGACCCAGAGGCCGAAATTGGGTTTAAGTTACACGACTTTGGCGCACGGGGGGTGTCCAGTTGCGAATCGTCGGGGATTGGCGGTATGGCCCATTTGGTGAATTTTTGCGGGTCGGATACGGTGCAGGGGGTGGTCTATGCCAATCGCTATTATGACCATCCCATGGCGGCCTATTCGATTCCCGCTGCGGAACATTCCACGATTACCGCTTGGCAACGGGAGGGTGAGGAAGCGGCCTATCGCAATATGCTGGATCAGTTTGCTAAGCCAGGGAGCATCGTCGCTGTGGTATCCGACTCCTACGATCTCTGGAATGCCATCGATAGCCTATGGGGCGATCGCCTGCGACAAGCGGTGATCGACTCTGGGGCCACCTTGGTCATCCGGCCCGACTCCGGCAATCCCGCTGAGGTAGTGGGGAAAGCCCTGCAACGCCTAGATCTCCACTTCGGCAGCACCCTCAACCAGAAAGGCTATAAAGTGCTCAACCATGTCCGGGTGATTCAAGGTGATGGGGTCAATGAGGCGAGTATTGGCGACATTTTGCAAACCGTTGAGCAACTGGGCTTTAGTGCATCCAATATTGCCTTTGGCATGGGTGGGGCGCTGTTGCAAACCCTGAATCGCGACACGCAACAGTTTGCCATGAAGTGTAGCGAGGTAATGATCGCAGGAAAGGCGATCGCGGTATACAAAGATCCCATGACCGATCCGAGCAAAACCAGTAAACGAGGACGGCTGGCCCTGGTTAAAACCGAGACTGGATATGAAACCGTACCCGAAACGCCAGAAACAGCGCCCCTTAACCAATTGCAAACCGTTTACGAAAATGGCCGATTGGTTCAGCCCTGCACCCTAAACGAGGTGCGCCAACGGGCTTGGGGCAGGTAACTCGTGACAACCGCAAGGACGGGGTAGAATGAGGCGGTAGGGCCTTTGCCCGTCCTTTCTGTTATTCCTTTGATGCCGCTATGATTATTGCCCTGTTGTATTTGATTTTGAGCGGGACGTATTTGTTGGTCATCCCCATGGTGACCTATGGATACCTGAAGCAGCGCTGGTATGTGGCTAGTTCCTTTGAGCGGGCCTTTATGTATTTCTTGGTATTTTTCTTCTTTCCGGGCATGCTCCTGCTGAGTCCGTTCTTGAACTTTAGACCCAAGGCTCGTCAAATTTAAGGGCGAGAACCACATGCGACGCATTGATGTATTGGGCATTGGTTTATTGGTGTTCCTATCGGGTGGCTTGCTCTACGCGGTACTGCGGATTGGCGGGTTGGATGGGTTAGAGGCAGGTCTCTGGAGCCAGGTGATTTTTGTGGTGGGCCTGTTAGGATGGGTTTTCACCTATGTGTTTCGGGTGGCGAGCGGCAAGATGACCTACAATCAACAGCTTGACGACTATGAAACCGCTGTCCTGCAAAAACGCTTGGATGAGATGTCTCCTGAAGAATTAGCTGCCTTGCAGCAAGATCTAGAGTCGGACTCGCAGACCCCTTCCGGGCGCAGTTGACCCGATGTTGCCCGACCGTTTGGATCGGTTGTCTTTCAGTCAAATAGAACCCTATGACCTCTGTTTCCGAGTGTTTTCAGCGATTACGCGATCGCGGTGAATGTGCCCTAATTCCCTTTATTACAGCGGGCGACCCCAATTTAGAAACCACGGCAGCGGCCTTGCGCCGTCTGGATGCCAATGGGGCCGACATTATTGAACTGGGGGTGCCCTACTCTGATCCTTTGGCCGATGGCCCGGTGATTCAGGCTGCTGCCACCCGCGCCCTGCAACGAGGCGTGCGCTTGGATCAGGTCTTAGACATTGTGCAGGACGTGCAAGCGGACCTGCGTGCGCCCATTATTCTGTTTACCTACTACAACCCGATTTATCATCGCGGGGTGTCTGACTTTTTGAAGCGCGTATCGCAAGCGGGGGTGCGCGGATTGGTGGTGCCGGATCTCCCCTTGGAAGAGTCGGAGACCCTCCTGAAACAGGCCCAAGACGTGGGCATTGAGGTCACGTTATTGGTGGCCCCCACCAG
>JBAVRC010000872.1:0-4526 GCA_049694615.1 Thermosynechococcaceae cyanobacterium
GCTTACTTGATATACCTTCGTTTTTCTACCCAAACCTACTTATGTATGCCAAAAAGTGCATTGAACGACCTGAACTAAAAATACATTGCAAAATTGTTGATGTTGGTTTATCAGACAATGAAAAAGAGCGATTCTTAAAAGAATTCTCTCCAATTTCTGACAGTATTCATATTGATTCTATTATGGGATGGTCTAGTACTCCAAACCGCGACTTAACTCTTGGAATGTCTTCGAGCTTTGGAATGAACGGTGAAGAGCGAATTAATGATCGGAAAGCCTGTTCCGAGCCATTTATGAAGCTTGTAGTTAATTTCAATGGACTTGTATCTGTTTGTTGTGTTGATTGGGCATTTGAGACGGTCGTGGGAGATGCGCGTACTGAATCTCTGTTTGATATATGGAATGGAGACAAGTTGAGAAACTTCCGGTTGAAACATTTGCTTGGTCAGAGAGATACTCTTTCAGCTTGTTCCTCATGTGATTATATCCAGGGTCTTCCTCACCGAAGCAACTTTGATCACAAGTTAGAGCAACTTCTGCCGCTATATTTAGGAGATGAAGTAAAAATCTAATCTTATATTATCTATTGAACTGACCAACCCAGTAAAATTCTTGCCCGACGAGCTAGACTCGCGGAATATGGGGTACATCTTCTTCAAAACTGCAAAGATTCAAACTACACTGCGAGAGTTGTACTTGAATCGGATTGCACCATGGCCCCATCGCCCATTCCCTCCCGTCCCATCATTCTGGGCGTCACCGGGGCCTCCGGGTTAATCTATGCCGTCCGCACCCTCAAGTACTTGCTAGAAGCCGATTTTACCGTAGAACTTGTGGCCTCCAAAGCCACCGCCCAAGTCTGGAAAGCCGAAAACCAGATCCAAATGCCCACCGAGCCACACAAACAAACCCAATTTTGGCGCGATCGCACCCAAGTCCAGACAGGGCACCTCACCTGCCACGCCGCCGCCGATGTCGGGGCCACCATTGCCAGCGGGTCTTTCCGCACAGTAGGGATGGTGGTGATTCCCTGTAGCATGAGCACCGTAGCCAAACTAGCAACCGGATTGAGCACCGACTTACTCGAACGGGCCGCTGATGTCCAACTCAAGGAAGGACGCAAACTGGTCGTCGTCCCCCGCGAGACGCCCTTGAGCTTAATTCATTTACGGAACCTCACCGCCCTAGCCGAAGCCGGGGCACGCATTGTCCCCGCCATTCCTGCCTGGTACCACAACCCGCAAACCATCGAAGATTTAGTGGATTTTGTTGTCGCCCGTGCCCTCGATCAACTGGACATTGATTGTGTGCCCCTACAGCGCTGGCAAGGATCGCAGCCCAACCCTACGGCCCATCCTGCCACTGCGGACTCAGTTCCCGAAAATTAAACTGCTTCGCTCCAATATGACAACTCGCGCAGGTGTTGAGGGTCACGGGTTCTGTAAACTTAACGCGGGGGTGCAGAATTTTGAAATACCGCGACTTCTCCACCCGATAAGGGGCTTGTTCGTTGGGATTGAGGGGCCGGGAAAAGGTTCGGGCATATTTCCAGGTCAAGGCCAAGTCGGGATTGCGGAGCGGTTGCCAAGGCACCCCATAGTGATTGTCGTCGCGCAAAATGTTCAGCCAGGATTCGCTGGGCAAAACCGCCGGAGGCACGCCAATATGACAGGTTGCACATCGGGCCAGATAGATTTCTTGGGCCAATTGCAGATCGGCTGGGACCGCATCCACCGTTCCCGTCGGTGCTGGCACAGCTTGGGCTTGAAGACTGGGCATGGCCAGGGAAGATTGCACCTGAGCCAAGGTCCACCCACAAAAACTGCTCAGCCCAAACAAGAGCAGCAGCAAAACCCAAACCGACGGACGCCGAGATTTACGCCGTTTTGGGGAAAAGGGTTGCAACCAACTGCGAAAATTCAACATGGATCGCGCTCCGTCACTGCCATTGCCTAAGGGGGTGTCTCCTCCGTCATTGTAGGTCCGCGCACCAGCAAAATCGCACAGTTGCTCTGACGGGAGATGGTTTCGGGGATGGTGCCTTGCAACACCTGGCTAAACAAGCTGGTGCGGCTGGCTCCCAACACCATCACATCCGCCCGCAAGGTGTCCGCAAAGGCCAAAATTTCCGATACAGGGTCGCCCGTTAACTCAATGCCCTTGACCAGACCCTTACAGCGGGGGCCAAGGGTTTCTGCATAGGTGGTCACCAGGCTAAAGCTGGGGATCGGTCCTTGAGGGTGGACCTGACACAAATAAATTTCTGGGTCGGTCCCACAGGCATGGGTGAGGGGCGGGAGCCACTCTAGGGCATGGGCTGTATTCGGTCCGCCCGCGACGGGGATCAGCCAGCGTTTGAGGGCCAGGGTGGCGTTGCTGGACGGCCACTTAAACAGCAGCACCGGACTAGCCGCTTGACGTAAAACCGCCTCCACGGTGTTCCCAAACAGGCGATCGCCCGTCGGGGTAAACCCTTGCCAGCCCATCAAAATCAGATCGATATGGCGTTGTTTTTCGACCTCCAAAATGGTTTGGCCAATGTCATGGGCCACCCGAATTTGGGTATGCACCGTCACCCGATGGCGTTGACCATAGCGCACCGCCCGTTGGAGCAAACGACGACTTTGGGTGGTTTTGACCGGGGTTTCAGCGGGTTGGCGACTGCGGGGCAGGGCAATCACTTGCAAACAATCCACCTCATACTGGCGATCGCGGGCTAGGGCCACCCCCAGACGCAACAACACCTCCGCCGTTTCAGGGTTGGCTAGGGGCACTAAAATCCGACCCTGACCCGTGGCGGGGCCTTGGGTTTGATACACCCCATAGGACGGATCCGGGGCTGGACTTTGGTGAAAATCGGCCCCACTCATCTCGGCAGACTCGGCCCGAATAATATCGGCACGGGTAATGATCCCCACCAATTTACGCCCCTCCACCACCGGTAAGCGGCTAATTTCAAACCGATTCAGGGTATAAAGCACCACAGCCAAAGAATCCTCTGGCCCAACCGTTACGGGCTGCGGGGTCATGGCATCGCGGATTAACGCCTGCTCTGGGAGTTGGCGCTGGGGGGTACTGGTCAGATCCGTTTGGGTGATAATCCCCACCAGCCGTCCAGCCTCCACCACGGGAAATCCTCGGTGGTGCGATCGCGCAAAGGCTTGGATCGCTTGGGACAATGGCAGATCGCTGGCCAGGGTTTCCACCCGGCGTTGCATCATATCGTCCGCCCTCAGGCGCTCCAACAGGCGCTGGGTGTTGGGTTCGCTGGGTTGGGTGAGATCGATGCCTTGACGCAACAGCAAATGATTGTAGAGAGAGCCGGGATTCGTTTTTTCCGCCACCCAATAGGCCACCACCGAACTCATCATCAAGGGCAAGACCAGGTTAAAATCCGTGGTCATCTCAAAGACAATGACAATCCCCGTAAAGGGCACCCGACTCACCGCCCCAAAAAAAGCGCCCATCCCCACCAAGGCATAGGTGGCCGGGAGTCCAGCGGCCAAAACCTGGGCCTGCAACAGCCCCACCAACTGTCCCAGGGAAGCCCCGAGGACCAAACTCGGCGCAAAAACCCCACCGGGCGCACCCGACCCAAAGGCCATCAGGGATAGGCCAAACCGCAGCACAAACGCGAACGCCGCTTGGGCACCGTTGGCCTCCCCCATACTGATCCAGAGACGCGACCCTTCCAAATTTTGAAACGACGCGGGCAAGAGACCCAAAAGGGTCCCGCTACACAACCCCGCTAGGGCCATGCGCCCAGCCAAACCCATGGGCAACCAGCGCTGATTGAAGTCCAAACTAGCGAGCAGACCGCGATTGAACAGGCCGCCAAACAACCCCGCCAAGGCTCCCAGCAGGATGTAAAACGGAATTTCAGTGATGGAAAAGGGATTGTGGTCTGCAATCTGAGCCAGGTTTGCGACAAGACCATGGCCCCCCAAAGACCGGGCCACCACCGCCCCAATAAACGACGACAAAATCGCCGTGCCCAAGGTCAACCCCGACACATCCCGCAACAGTTCTTCGACCACAAACAGCACCCCTGCTAACGGGGCATTAAAGCCTGCGGCCAAACCCGCCCCGGCCCCCGCTGCAATCATTTGTTTGCGATGTTGCGGGGCCGTGGGGAACCAGTAACTCAGTTGAGCCGCCAGGGCTGCACCCAGTTGCACCGTGGGACCTTGCCGCCCCAAACTCAACCCGGACCCCAAGGCTAAAATACCGCTCAGCAACTTAACCCAAGCTACCTGTCCATTCAGCCGGATGGGAAATTGGCCTAAGGCAGCTTTGACTTGGGGGATGCCGCTGCCACTGGCTTCGGGGGCAAACTGTTCAATGAGCCAACCGGAGGCAAATCCGCCCATGGCCCCAATACTGGCCAAAACCAACACCGGGGGCGCATGGGTCGACCAGAAAAGTCGTCCAGTCCCCACCCAATCGATGCCTTGCTGCAACAACACCGCAGCCAGACCTGACACTAACCCAATTAAGCAGGCTTCCAGGAGCGTGAACCGCTGGGG
>JBAVRC010000873.1:0-3635 GCA_049694615.1 Thermosynechococcaceae cyanobacterium
CTGATAGGCACTTCAGCTTAATTCTCACTCTGTTTCATACCTTCGTTTTTCTACCCAAACCTACTTACTTTACTTTGGAGAATCCAAAAGCGATTTATACTTACGATTTTGGAGACGAATGGTTACATATAATAACGCTGGAGATGATATCGCCAGTGGTTCCTAATGTGAAGTATCCCTGTTGCATTCGTGGAGAACGAAAATGCCCTCCCGAAGATGTTGGAGGAGTGGAAGGATATTACGAATTTCTGACGATAATGGGTAATCCTAGGCACGAAGAGCATAAGGAAATGCAAACGTGGTTCGGGGGCAAATATGATCCAGGTGAGTTCGACCCGGAAAAGGTAAAATTTACCGATCCGGCTAAAAGGTTAAAAAATTTGTTGAGATAGTCGTTTTTCGGTTTCTCTCAAGTGGATAGCGATCGCCTAACTCCATCGTAGCCTTTGCCATCATCCGTCATCTGCATCATCTATCCCTTAGTAGCGCCGTTCGCCACTAACGCTTCGATTGTCCTCACGGGGTTTAGCCTTATTGATCTAAAGAATAATACCCAGAGAATGAAACTTCATTCTAAACCGTGGGATGACCAGACTGTTTAAGATAGAGGTAGATCCTGTTAAAACCTGGTCATGGAACAAATCCTATTGCCGTTATTGTTGGTCTTTGGACTTGGCATCTCTGGAGTCCGTATTGACCGTGAATATGAAAGAGGCGTCATTTTCCGTTTAGGTCGTCTGAGTAACATCAAAGGTCCTGGCCTATACTGGATCGTTCCAGCAGTGGATCAGAAAGCAAAGGTAGATATCCGTACAAAAACGGTGGATATTGAACCTCAAGAGACGGTCACGGCTGATAGCGTTACGATTCGCGTCAATGCGGTGTTGTACTATCGCATCATTGATCCCGGTAAAGCTATTACTCGTGTGGAAAACTATCAAATGGCGGTCTATCAGACGGCCATGACGACCCTACGGAATGTGGTTGGACAGAATATTTTGGACGATATTTTGCAGAACCGGGACAAGATTAACTTCAAAGTCCAGGAAATTGTGGATGAGGTGACGGAACCTTGGGGGATTGCGGTGGAACGAGTCGAAACAAAAGATGTTGAGATTCCGCCGACGATGCAACGGGCAATGGCGAAGGAAGCCGAAGCAGTGCGCGAAAAACGAGCGCGAATTATTAAAGCCGAAGCGGAGCAAGAATCTTCTGTGAAGTTATCTGAAGCATCGAAGAGTATTATGGCGAATCCAGCGGCCTTAGAATTAAGGCGATTGCAGATGCTGACAGAGATCGGTGCGGAGAATAATACGACGACCATCTTGATGATGCCTTCCGACTTTATTTCATTGGCAAAACAGTGGTCGGAATCTTTTGAGCAACAAACCAGGTTTGCTGCTCAAGACAGACCTATCCCCTCTGACTCAGACCTATCCCAGCGCGATGTCTAATCGAATGATAATGGTGAGCTTTTGGGGTCAAGGCTTTTTTGTCCCACCAATGATCTAAAACGTTATGGACAATAATACACTGACGGGTTAAATTGTTACCTGTCCTTAGAATGATGAACGAATGATTATCACCACAGCCTCATTCAAGGGTGGTGTTGGCAAAACCACAACGGCAATTCATCTTGCGGCATTTTTACAGTCGATAGGCAAAACCCTTCTCGTTGATGGCGATCCTAATCGTTCTGCCACGCGCTGGGATAGACGTGGAAAGGGTCTTCCTTTTAAGGTGATTAGCGAACAACAAGCGGCAAAATACGCTAAAGAGTATGAGCACATTGTCATTGACACACAAGCTAGACCGACTGAAGAGGATCTTCAGGACTTGGTTGATGGTTGTGATTTGTTGATTTTGCCCACTACGCCTGATGTGTTGTCTTTGGATGCACTGCTTCAAACTGTGAATCTCCTAAAATCGCTAGGTTCGGAACAGTACAAAATTTTGTTGACTAGAGTTCCCTCGCCTCCTCGAAAGGATGGAGATGATGCGCGTGAAATGTTGACGGATGCCGAGTTGCCACTACTAAAGGGAAGGATTCGGGAATTTGTGGCGTTTCAAAAGGCTGCACTTGATGGTGTTGTCGTCAATAGTGTGAATGATCGCAAATCTGGAATTGCCTGGAACGACTATTCATTAGTGGCCAAGGAGATTATTAATGGGACGCTTTAGTAAGTTGCTCACCTCCGTTGAATTAGAGGCTGAGGATGAGAGTATTGAGTTACGTCAATTGGAGGGGGGTAAGACTGAGCAGCGGAAGTTTTTAAGTTGTGCAAAAATCGTCAGGGATGAAACCCAAGTCCGTAAGTATTTTGACCCGGATAAGCTCAAGGCTCTGGCTCAAACCATTGCTGAAGAAGGTATTTTAGAAGATCTTGCTGTTTTTGAGATTCCTGACAGACCGGGTTATTACCAACTGATTTTTGGAGAGCGTAGATTTAGAGCGTCCCAAATTGCTGGATTAGAGCAAGTTCCAGTCAGAATTATTGAGCAGCCTGATTCTAAAAGGCTGCTGAAGCTTCAGTTGATCGAGAATAAACATCATGAAGACTTAAACCCAATTGAAGAAGTGGAAGCCGTTCTCGAACTGCTTTCGGCTGAGATGGGACAGCCCGTTGAGTTTGTAGTCATGTATCTGAAGCAGATGGATAATGATGTTCGTCGTTCGTCCTATAACGTTATAGGACAACCGGAAAGTGATACTGTAATCCAGCTTTTGGAGGGCTTAAACATAAAGTGGCGCTCTTTTGTACTAAATCAACTTCAGCTTCTTAAGTTGCCATTGGAGATTCTGGAGTCTATTCGGTCGGGAAGGATTGAGTACACAAAAGCGCTGGCTATTGCCAAGGTGAAGGATGTCATCCATCAGTCACAGTTACTGAAAGTTGTGATTCAAGACAATTTATCGATACGTGAAATTCGGGAGCGGGTCAAACACTTAAATCAGTCTGATTCTCAGGGGTCGGAAGTGCAGGATCCTAAGTTGAGGTGGACTGCTGTCACGCGACAATTGAGTAAGTCCAATATCTGGGATGATCCCAAGAAAAGGAAAAAACTGGAAAATTTGATGCATCAAGTTGAGTTATTGCTGGGTCAATGAACGGAATGCATTGGTCTTGTGATGGAGTTGGTAGCAAATGGAGAAGCGTAAATATGAAAGTGGGTGACGCTGTTATTGTTAAGCTTGGTGTCCAAGATCCTGATTTTGGAATCAACCTTGCAGGTTGGCAGGGTCAAGTTTGTGAGGTTTCAGATGACCAGAAACTGGTCTGTATTGATTGGGATGGTCTGACCCTCAAGAATATGCCTGATTCGGTCATTACCCAATGTGAAGAAGAGGGAATGGAATGGAGCCAGATGTATCTTGAAGTATCGGATGTTGAGTTAGCTACTCCTAGAGATATGCCGGAGGATGGTGTAGCTCAGATCAAAAAACAAATTCAAGCCAAACATGCTTGGGATCATTTGGGTGAAGAGGGCAAACGTATTCAACAGGTTTTAGCCCAAGTTGATCCTGAAGATGAATTAGCCATGTTTGTGGCTTGGAAGACTCATCTTCAAAAGGTTTTGCGTTTACCTTTTGCGGCGGAAGTGTCTGAATTTCAAGAGCGGGGTCGGCTCCAAGA
>JBAVRC010000874.1:0-8932 GCA_049694615.1 Thermosynechococcaceae cyanobacterium
CTGTGGAGTAGGGGGCCGCAACACGGTTGAGTTTCTATTGGGTCTACAGGAAATTATCCCAATTAAAAACGGTCCCAGAATTGGGACCGTTTTTGTCTTAGGTCAAATCAGAAGCAAGCCGCTTAGAGTTGGGGGACAAACCGTTCTTTTTCAGGAACCACGCTGTATTCCGCCACAATTTGCCGGAATTCATCGCCAGCAATGGTTTCTTTGTCAATCAACAGATCCACCAAGCGATCAATCACGGTGCGATTTTCGCGGATTAATCGAATCGACTCTTCGTAGGCATGTTGAATCAACTCCCGTACCTGGGCATCAATGCGAGAGGCAATTTCCTCGGAATATTCCGAACGGCTCATCCAGTCGCGGCCCAAAAACACTTCTCCGGTTTGACTTTCCAGGGAGAGCGGACCTAAATCCGACATCCCGAAACGCGTCACCATCTGACGGGCCATGCTGGTGACTTGCATAAGGTCATTGCTGGCTCCCGTCGTGACTTCGGAGTCGCCAAAGACCACATACTCTGCCGCTCGTCCACCCAGGGCACCCGCCATCCGGGCCGTAATTTGCGATCGCGAAATCAACCCTTGATCTTCGGCGGGCATAAACCAAGTCAAACCACGGGCTTGGCCACGGGGCACTAAGGTCACCTTTTGGACCGGATCATGTTCCTTCAGCAACGTGCCGACAATGGCGTGGCCCACTTCGTGATAGGCAATCAGGCGTTTGCTCTTGCTGTCTACTAAGGGAGTCCCTTCCATGCCAGCCACCACGCGGTCCACCGCATCGTCAACTTCCAACATGGTGATGGCATCTTTGCGTCGCCGCGCCGTCAAAATGGCGGCTTCGTTCAACAGGTTGGCTAAATCTGCACCACTAAAACCGGGGGTCCGACGGGCGATCGCCTCCAGGGACACTTCTTGAGCCAGCTTCTTGTCGCGGGCATGGACTGATAGGATTTCCAACCGTCCCTTAATGTCAGGGGTATCCACCGTCACCTGACGGTCAAACCGACCGGGCCGTAACAGCGCACTGTCCAGGACATCGGGACGGTTGGTGGCCGCCACAATAATGATGCCGGAGTTACCTTCAAACCCATCCATTTCGGTGAGTAATTGATTGAGGGTTTGCTCCCGTTCGTCGTTGCCGCCGCCAATCCCAGCGCCCCGTTGCCGACCTACCGCGTCAATTTCATCAATAAAGATAATGCAAGGGGCATTTTCCTTGGCTTTCTTGAACAAGTCGCGGACTCGCGACGCCCCAACCCCCACAAACATTTCCACAAACTCCGACCCGGAAATACTGAAGAACGGCACCCCGGCTTCCCCGGCGATCGCCTTGGCCAAGAGGGTTTTCCCGGTTCCGGGAGGGCCAACCAGCAACACACCCTTGGGAATCCGAGCACCAACTGCCGTAAACCGTTCCGGCTTCTTCAAGAACGTCACCACTTCTTGCAGTTCTTCCTTGGCTTCTTCAATCCCCGCCACATCTTCAAACTTCACCCCGGTTTTGGCATCCATCTGGAAGCGTGCGCGAGACTTGCCGAAATTCATGGCCTGCCCCGGTCCACCCGGTACGTTACTGGACCGACGGAACAGAAAAAACAACCCAGCAATGAGAAACACGGGAAAAATGAGATTTCCCACCAGACCCAAAACGGCCCCATTGTTGCGCATGGGGTGAATATCGAGGTCTATCTTGGCCTCTCTGAGTTGCGTGATGAGTTGGGGCGTCGTACCCGGTAAATCCACCCGTGCCCGTCGCACGCGATCGCCCATTGAGGGAATCTCCAGATCGGTGTTGGTTTCAATAATGGCCGTGCGTCCGCCATCGAACAAATCGACCTTTTGAATGCGACCGGCCTCTAGGTACTCTAAGAAGCGTCCGTAGGTCATCCGAGAACTCGCCGTGTTTTTGACCGCGTTATCGCTACCCGGCATCGAAGCAAAGAACCCCTGCCAGATAAAGAAACCGACAATGATGAATGGCATTGTCCAGAGCAGAAATGTTTTCCAAGAAAATTTCATAACGCGTTTGACCCTTTTGATGACGACGCTTCTAAACCCGGAGAAGCAACGGACGATATAGCAGAAATGGATGGCAGTCTATTAAAGTTGACCCGAGGCTCAGGCTCGAAAGCAATGATTGACCCCTAAGGACAGGATCCCACAAAAAGATTTGTAAAGCAATCTTAACTAAATTTAACTTAATTCTCAGAAAGAGAGCAAGGTGCTGCAAGGGTTTGGGTATTTTGATCTGCACAACGCTGAGAACGCCTAGAGTTATCCTATCGTTTCTGGTGGGGACGGGGATCCGAGTGAACGGTGGCACTCGACCAATCTTGTAAGCTGGATCCAGGGCAGAACTCGTTTCGCCTAACCCTAAACTTCATGCCCCCTTCTTCAGCGATCGCCTCAACCATGACCGACCTTCCCACCCCGTCCGCACCCAACGACTCAGACTTTGATGCAGCTCCACTGATTCTCACCCTGCGCCGCAAGCAAGGCACCTGGGTAAGTTGGGGGCAAGCCTGCCAAACCCTGCAAAAAGCGGGGTATAGCCCCCAAACCATCTTTGAAGAAACGGGTTTTGAACCCATTCAACAAAACCAAGTCATGGTGGCTGCGCAAGTGTATGTCGGACTCGTTCAAGGCAACGCAGATCCTGCTGTATTGGAACATTTTGAACAGCGCGGCAGCGACCTTCTCTACGCACTCAGGATTCTCACCCAATCGGAACGCATTGCTGTCGCGGCCTTTTTACTCCAACATGGCCTCGATGCCGATGAAACCCACGATGCCGTCAAATCCATCAAAGATTTTTCGCGCATTCCCAAGCCTCCTGAAGCCTTTACCGCCCATCCCGGCGATGCGGTTGCCCATCAATGCTGGCTACAGGCACGACAAAAGTCGGACTTACAAGCGCGATCGCGGTTGATTGCTAAGGGTCTTCGGTTTGCCCATTCCCTCAGTGCCCGCCAAGCGCTAGAAAAGCTCTTGACTGACTTCAGTGTTATCAACGCCAAATCAGCCCCACTGCTCCCGATGTATCGGCTAGAGTCCGATGTGGAGTTGCCCCGCATTTTGCCCTTAGTGGGTCAATTGCCGTTGCCTGCTGCTGCCTTGAAAGCCGTTCCCGTCATCTCCGAGGAGGGACCCTTTCGGGTTGTGCAATTTGCAGGCGAAGGGGCCTGGGTGCCGTTGCCCGGTTGGCAAGTTCTCCTCGCTGCCGAAGATCCTATTGCACTTCTTAGCCATAGCGATCGCCTGCCCATTGATGCCAGTCAAGGACCGGAAATTGTGCTGGTGGTGGTTGACCGTGCCCAACGGGATTGGGATGATCGCAGCCACTTTATCCTAGAGTCTGAGCAACAACTCGTGGTGCAATACTGTCCCACCCCTCCCGATGCCACTATTTTGGGAAAAGTTTTATTGGCGGTCAGACCCAAACGAATTCTCGATGAAACCGTGACTAAAGAACTCTGGCTCATTGACGAGTAACCGTTTTGTTCCCTCTTCTGGATTGGCCATGACCTTGGCAAAGTGGCAACTGGGATTCATTATGCTGGGGATGCTGCTGCTGGGCTATGCCTTGGCGGCGCTTCCAGCCCTGCAAGGGGCGGCTATGTCGGCAGATCTGCGCTGGCATCTCCCCCAAACCGGAGTTTCTAGGTCTGGTGTCGAGATCCAAGGCATTGGCTGGGCGGGTACGCGGACCGCCTACTTTGCCGATACCGTTGCGTTTTTTCGGGATGTTTTGGGCCTTCCGTTCAAAATCCAAACCCCGCAGTTTGCTGAGTTTACATTGCCGGGGGATGAGCGCCTCGGCGTTTTCGATAGCCGACTTCCGGGCAATTCCTTCATGAAAGGTCCCCTCATTGAATTTTGGGTTGCCGATGTGGTCCAAGCGCGATCGCAAATGGAAGCGGTTGGGGTCCGGTTTATCGGTCCCATTCAAGGCGATGAATCGACCGGGTTGGCCTGGACCCAATTTTGGGGACCAGACGGTTATCCCTATGGGCTGACCAGTGTGCCGAAACCGCAGCGCTAAGGCTTAGGTCCAAGGCGGGCGATCGCGCCAGCGGACCTGGAGAAACTCCGTTAAGAGTCGCACTTTGACAGACAAATGTCGATTGACAGGATAGACCGCACAAAGGGTTATGTCAGCGGGCTGAAAGTCCGACAAAATGGGTTCTAGTACCCCGGTTTGCAGCAACGGTCCCACAATAAAGAGGGGCAAAAGGGCAATTCCCAGCCCGTTGAGGGTGGCATCTCGTAGCACCTCGCCATTGTTCGAGCAAAACACGCTCCGGATCGGTACGGTTTGCGGTCCATCCGGTCCCGCTAGTTTCCAGGCATTGCCCGTGGCCAAATACCCATAGTGTAAACAGGCATGGTCCCGCAGCGCCTGTGGGTGGGTCGGCCTGCCCTCCTGCGCCAAATAGTGGGGGGCGGCACACAACACCAAGGGCATGGCCACAATGGGATGCACAATCAAACTGGCGGCAGGGATCGGATCCCAAATCCGCACGGTCAGGTCATACCCTTCGGCAATGGGGTCGATGAACCGATCATCCAGGGTCAATTGCACCCGCAAGTCGGGATATTGGGTCATAAAGTCGGCGATCGCCGGGGACAAGTACAGGGTGCCAAAGGTCATGGGCGCATTGATCTTAAGCGTCCCCTTCGGTTCCTCCTGCAATTGAGACACGGCCTGTTGCGCCTCCTCTAAATCGGCCAAAATTTGCACACACCGTTCGTAAAAGGCTCGACCCGTTTCTGTGGGACTCACCCGTCGGGTGCTACGGTGCAACAACTGCACCCCCAATTCCTGTTCCAACTGAATCACCAGCTTATTGACCGCTGAACGCGTTACCCCCATCTGGCGCGCCGCCGCTGCAAACCCGCCCGCTTCAGTGACCTGCGTAAACGCCCTGAGACTGTCCAGTTTATCCATAGATTGTCAACGTTTTGAATACAATCTGTATTGAATTTAGCTGATTGTATTTTATATGGAATCGTTTCATAATAAAAACATCACCAAACCCTGAGTCCTATGGAGGTAATGGCGATGCAAACTACCGTTCGTCCAGCCCAAGAACGCGGTGTTGCTAACTTTGGGTGGTTAGACAGCCGCCATACGTTTTCCTTCGGGAACTACTACGATCCAAGCCACATAGGCTTTGGTCCCTTGCGCGTCATTAACGACGATAAAGTGCAACCCGGTCGCGGGTTTGACACCCACGGTCACCAAGACATGGAAATTATTACCTATGTCTTAGAGGGGGAACTGGCCCACAAAGATAGTTTGGGGAACGGATCGACGATTCGCCCCGGCGATGTGCAGCGGATGTCGGCGGGGACAGGGATTCGCCACAGCGAATTCAATCCATCTTCCGATCGGATGGTCCATTTTTTGCAAATTTGGATCTTGCCGGATCGTCAAGGGTTGTCTCCCAGCTATGAACAAATCACCATCCCAGGCGATGAAAAACGCGATCGCCTGCGTTTGATCGGCTCTCCCGATGGGCAGGACGGATCGGTGACGATTCATCAGGATGTTCGGCTTTACGCTGCGGCGCTCCAGAACGGGGCCAGTACAACCCATACGCTATCGGCGGGGCGCGGTGCTTGGATTCATGTGGCTCAAGGCTCCGTCCAGATTAACGAGATCGCCCTAAGAGAAGGCGACGGGTTGGCCCTTCAATCAGCAGGGCCCATCCAAATGCAAGGCACCTCCCCCGAACCCGCCGATCTGTTGCTCTTTGACCTACCGCTTTAAGACTATTTCGCCCAAATGTAACCGGAGAACCCATCATGACTGAACCCACGATTGCTGACAAGAAACCCGTCGTCCTGGATTTAGAGCCAGGTCGCTATTGGTGGTGTAGTTGCGGGCAATCGCAGAATCAGCCCTTTTGCGACGGTGCCCATCAAGGAACCGAGTTTACCCCCCAAGAGATGGTTCTGACCGAACCGCAAAAGGTGGCGCTCTGCCTTTGTAAACACACGCAAAATTCTCCCTTCTGCGACGGTGCACACGCTAAACTCTAACGCGAGTTAGACCGCTGAGAAAAATGACCGTAATCGCCTATGTGACTGACGATTGCGGTCATTTCCATATTTAATGGGAGCGGTTTCATGGCTGAGATGAAAAAGGCTTAATTTCCTGGAAAAGCAGTCCCAGCTTGCTTTTCAGACATCTATTCTATCAAAATCACGTTTGTTTAAGAAATTCTGTTTTTCGAGATATGCCGACACGAATAGCGTTATCCTCACAAGTGCTGTTAGACATTAGAATAACCCAAAAACAGTGAGGCAAGCCCAATGGAAGGATGTGTCGTTAAAAACCTAAAAGTGCATGGCAAGGAAAATTGTTACTTGCTCACACCTGAGCAAATGCGGCAGATTGAAGCAAAGGCAACCTCGACCCCATTGGAAATAGGAACCCATATCGTCAAAATCCGATCTGGAGCCTTTAACTACCTATCAGGCTCTGGACATGCGGGGGAACCGTTCGTCCTGCTTTGGGTTTATGGTGGCAAATTTGTCAATAAGAAAACAAATGTAGAAGTGAATGCCACTTGGTCCACCCTCAATGGCTACGACGATGCCCTGATCCTAGAAGTTAAAGAACGGGCAACGCTCAGTGCCTTCTTTTTGGACACGCATCTTGACGATAATGAAGGTGAAATTGCGCTTTCAATTGTGCGAATTTAGATTTTGACGTTTCAATATCGAAGGGGGATAGCAGATTTTTCAGGTCTGCCTCATCCAGAGGACCGAGCTACCAATCTGCTAGATTTAGCCGATGTAATACATCAAACTTCATCGAGAGTGATTGACCTATGCTCAATTCAAAAAAAACTCCTCTCCACCCATGGTTTATTAACAGGATTGTATGTCTCAGCGCAGTATCGATCCCAATCTTAACCATTAGCTTGTTTGCACCCAAAGCAATACAGGCGCAGACAGCATCTGACGGATTACCTAAATTTGAGATACCTGCATCTGTCCCCGCAGATTCTCAGGTACGGATTGATGGCTCTAGCAGCATGTCCGCCACAAATCGAGCCCTGGTTCAAAGTTTTGCGAAAAAATTCCCCGATGCTAAAATATCCACCGAGGTCAAAGGATCTGAGGAGGCACTAGCAGCCTTAGAGAAAGGAGAACTGGATATTGCGGCAATTGGTCGCCCGCTGACCGCTGACGAAAAAGCGAAAGGACTTTCTGCGGTACCCATTGGTCGGGAAAAAATCGCCATTATTGTGGGAGAAAATAATCCTTTTAACGGCAATATTACCTTTGCTCAGTTTGCTAAAATTTTTCGAGGCGAGATCAAAGATTGGTCAGAATTAGGCGGATCCCCTGGTCCCATCCGATTTATCGACCGTCCGGCGACCAGCGATACGCGTCAAGCCTTTCAGTCTTATCCGGTGTTTCAAGACGCTGCCTTTGAGACGGGTGCAACGGCTCAATCGGTGAGCGACGATACGACCGATGCCGTGGTAGCTGAGCTAGGCCAAGACGGAATTGGGTATGCGATCGCCTCCCAGGCATTGAACCAGCCCGGTATTCGCGTGATTTCCATGCACAAAACCTTACCGGACAATCCCAGTTATCCCTTTTCGCAACCCCGAGATTATGTCTATAAAGGAAACCCGAGTCCTGCCGCCCAAGCCTTTTTAGCCTTTGCGACAATGCCAGAGGGGCAACAAGTGGCCAATGCGGCTCTACCTCCCTCCGATGGCAAAGGAACTCCGGGCTCTAAGGGCGAAAATAGCTCCAGTGCTATTAGTCCAACTGGAACCGCAACGGGTAGCGCCAGCAACACTGGAACAAACCCAGCAACGGGGGGTGGCTCCCTTAGTTCTCCCGATGCCTCGAAAATAGCGTTGGTGCCGGAAACAGGGACAGCTGCCACAGAAGGGGGAGGTGGAATGCCTTGGTGGCCCTGGTTGCTGTTGCCCTTAGCGGCAGGCGGCGGATTGCTCGCGCTGAAGGGTCGCAAAGGGGCGGTCGATCCGAGCGCCGCTACGCCGCCAGTGACGGGTGCTATTCCGCCAACGGGACCTCCCATTGTGCCTCCCGTCGATCTCGATCCGCCTGTCGGTACAGGGAATCTTAACGCAATGGGAAGTGTCCCCCTTGCCGCAGGTGTGGCGGCAGCAGGTGCAGCAGGTGCGGCAGTTGTAGGCACGGCTGCCATGGCCCGTTCTAACCCGAAGAGTCGGATTGTGTTAACCCCGCGTAGTCCTGAAAGCGCCTATGCCTATTGGGAGGTGACCGAAGCAGATAAAGCAAGCGCTCGACGCAAAGGGGGGCAACAAATGGAGTTACGCCTTCAGGATGTGACCGGAATGACCGTTGCCAATCCTCAACCGTCCCTTCCCCACCAAACCTTCGATTGCACCGAAACGGATCGAGACAAGCATCTGCCCATTCCCCACGATAATCGAGATTATCAAGCCGAGGTTGGCTATACCACCGCTAACGGTCAGTGGTTGAGCCTTGCTCGATCAATCCCGGTTCGGGTTCCGGCTCGTCCTCCCCTCGACAGTGTTGCCAAAACGGTTGGGACCAGTTTGGCGGGCGGCGCAGCAGTCGCTGGCGCAGGTGTTGCCGCTGTGGCTGGGTTGGGTGCAATGGCCAGTCGAGCAATGAGCGGCGATCAAACTCACGTTCAGGACGAGACACCTTCTTCAGAGGGCTTAAGCAGCCGAATCATTTTGTCGTCTCGAAATACCGCGCAAGCCTACGCCTATTGGGAGGTTCCCGAAAAAGATAAAGCAGCCCTACGGCAGGTGGGCGGCCATCGACCCGCCCTGCGTATTTATGACGTCACCGATATCCCTGACCTGGATCGACAACGTCCGCATGGTGTACAGCAATATGACTGGGACGAACGGTCACGGGATCGCCATGTATCGCTG
>JBAVRC010000875.1:0-2285 GCA_049694615.1 Thermosynechococcaceae cyanobacterium
CAAGCGCAGCGCTTAGCTGGATTTACCTTAGACAAGCTGAAGACCTTTTTTAAGATGACATAAATCTGTAGACAAAAGCTCAAAGAGTGTTGCATAGAAAGCCTTACAGATGAATGAAATAGCCCTGGTTCCAGTCGGAGTGATTTTGAAGGCAGTACCACAGTTATATACAGAATTACAAATACTGTTAAATATACCCCCTTTTTCGGTCGTACCATAAAAGTTTCCATCACCACCTAATGTCAGACCAGCATAGGGATGACGTCCTTCTCTGAAGTTGCCAAAGGAGTGTAAAACTTGAATAGTACCTATATCTGCATTAGCCTTCGTTACTAGTAATCCAATAAAGATCGGGGAAACTAGACAATTTTTGAGAATACTCTTCATCAATAACATCTTTTATCCTTTCTAGTCATATGCATAACACATAAAGCTGACTTTCATCCGCCTATCCAGCCTCAATTGCCGTTTAGGCCGATAAGATTCCGTTTTTGCTACCGCGCTAGCGGTTTAGTCGGACAATAATCCATATTTTATCCCATGCTGGCGTTTAGGTCGATAGATTAAGTATTTTATCTGACCTCCATTTTTGGGGGCATCGCTATCATCTAGATCAGGCCCATAACTCTATGGATAGTCCCTTAGTTGCAGAAAAATAAATCTTGACAAGAGAAAAATACTCCTACCCAATTCACTACCGCTGAGGATGCTCAAAAGCCTTATTTTTGGTTGGCTTAACAAGACTCAACATTGGACTTCAAGTTTCCTTCCATGAGAGAATATTTTCTCCTCTCCTGAAGACTATTGCTACTTAATTCTCTCCAGCATCTTATTTACTGTCTCAACCTTCCCCGCGATCGCCCTCAACCGATCGCCGTTATTGACCGCGACAAAACCCAGCAGTCCCAGCAAAACGATTGTGCTGAATATTCGTTCGCGCCAAGAAGCTGTCCGCCAAGATGCGATCGCCTCTCCCAATTCTGCCCCCAACCCAGTCGGGGAAACAGACAGGGAAGATTATGCCTGCAGATCGGCAACAGGAATGATACAGTTGCGGAAAAACTGAGGCGACCATGACCCTCGATTCTTCCCCTCGCACACAAACCCAAGATCCCATTGCGGCGATCGCCGAGCAGTTTAGCCCGCAAGGACAAGTTGACCGGGTTCAACCCTTTGGTAGCGGCAACATTAACGATACCTTCTTAGTCTCTGGGGTGGGGCAGGACGAACCGCGCTTTATTCTGCAACGGATCAATACACGGGTGTTTCAGCAGCCCACATGGGTCATGCGCAACATCCGCATCTACTCCGAGCATGTGCATCGACGGTTAGCCTGCGATCCACAACACCCCAATTGTCGCTGGCAAGTGCCCCGCGTTCTCTTCACGCAAAACGGTCAGGATCATTGGATCGATACACACGGTTCCTTCTGGCGTGCCATCAGTTTTATCGATGGGTCCAAGTCTTTTGACACCATTCAAGATCTGGCCCATGCCCAGGAAACCGGTTCAGCATTGGGCACCTTCCATCGCCACGTGAGCGACCTGCCACCCGACCAACTGGCCGATACATTGGAGGGATTTCACATCGCCCCTCTGTACCTGAAACAATATGAAACCGCGATCGCCGAGACCACGACCCCAATATCCCCCGAAGTCAACTACTGTCAGCAGTTTGTGCGCGATCGCCGCCGTTTAGCTTACGTCCTTGAAGAAGCTAAGGTTCAGGGAAAACTCCCGATGCGCACCATGCACGGCGATCCTAAAATCAACAATATTTTGTTGGATGCGGTCACAGGACAAGCCATCAGCATGATTGATCTAGACACCGTTAAGCCGGGATTGGTACATTACGATGTCGGAGATTGTCTGCGATCGGCCTGCAATCCCCTAGGTGAAGAAACGGAGCAGTGGGAGTCTGTTTATTTCGATACCGATCTCTGTCAAGCCATTCTTAAGGGGTATTTGCAAGAATCCCAAGACTTCCTCACGGAGAACGACTATGATTATTTCTACGATGCCATCCGTCTGATTGCTTTTGAGTTAGGACTGCGATTCCTGACCGACTACTTAGCGGGAAACGTTTATTTTAAGGTGAAGTCCCCGCACCATAACTTAGTCAGAGCACTTGTGCAATTTAAGTTGACCGCTAGTATCGAAGCCCAATCATCCACTCTTCGCAGCCTGATTCAGGATCTCCAATGAACGATCAGAGTTTTGAACTCCACCCTTTCCCTGCAACCCATCCCCTCCCCGACCTCGATATCATTGGCACCCTCTCGCGAC
>JBAVRC010000876.1:0-1591 GCA_049694615.1 Thermosynechococcaceae cyanobacterium
CCCCTTTACTCTACAATTGCCTCGTCACAATGGCGCTACAAGGGGATCAGAGGCTTTTCAAACAGGTTCTAAGGGACGATCTGCGACCGTGATGGAACTGGCGGCAGCGATTGACAGCAGCCCTGAAAAAATCCGCAATTTAATTGGGGGAACGCGGCACCCGGTCTCGTTAGACCTAAAGGTTGGCATGGAGAAAGATACAGCGTTGTCTGAGTTGATCGAATTCGAGGGGCAAACGCCCGAAGAGCAGGCAACTCAAACGATGCTCAAAGAGGCGCTAGACAATGTATTGGCCGGATTGGATAGTCGCGAACGCTTTATCATAGAGAAGCGTTTTGGTTTTGGTGGGGGCGAGTGTCAACCGCTGGCCGAAATTGGCAAGTTGCTGAATATCACGCGAGAAAGGGTACGGCAGATTGAAGCCAAAGCACTACGAAAATTGCGAAAGCCAGGAATGCGAGAACAGATGCAAGGCTTTCTCCAAGATTTGGGATAGAGTCGGCCATCGTGCAGATATTTGGTCCGGGCTATCGCCTTCTATGAAAGATTGTCCTGTAACCAGTCGGTCAGGTCGGCCAACTGCGTGAAATCCAAAAGTGCTTCGCCCAATGCCTCAACCTGGTTCAGGTCTAGCGTTTGGAACTGAGCCCCAACATTGGCAGGGAGGGATCCCACGCGACGTACTAGAAGGCGAAGTACGAGTGATCGCGCTTCTTCGGTTCGGCCCCGCTGTTCACCCCGCTGTTCACCCCGCTGTTCACATTCTTGTTGAATTTCCAGATACCAAGGCGACTCACGAAGTACTGCCATATCCCACCTCATAATCTGTCTTACTAGTTCTGTGTCCAGGACAAAGCTGGCGAAGAATCCCAATAAAGATTCTAGCTCAACCAATTCCTCGTTCTGTTGAAGTTGCACCAAAGCCCGCCTGACGATCTGTTGATCCCCGCCCCCCTTCAAAATAGGCACAAAGGGTAACAGCGTATCCAAGGATTGCTCGAAAACGGTTTCAACATCAACCTCCCAAAGGTTGATGACGCGGTAATCTTGCCGCGATCGCAGCCCTAGAAAATCCGACTCGAAGCGATCGCAGACAACGGTGTTGGCAGAGGGTTGCAAGATATTGACCAAGACCGGATAGACAGGCAAATCGTATTTTTCCTGAGCCAAGCCTGAATAGGCTCTCATCCGAATCGGCATTTTGTTGGTATAGCGCAACTGCAACTCAGTGAGAAGCAAAAACGGTCCATGCACAGGGCTTTTCACCTTCATCAGCACATCATTTTCGCGACTCACCCATTGAAAATCCGCCCCCAGAATTTCCAGTGCGGCCACATCGGCTAGTTGCGTGACCCATTTTGCCCAAGCGTCAGGTGCTAGGCCCAACAGTCGTTTTCCGCCAATATCAGCTACTTTAGCCACTCGTAAAACCCTGATGACGACAAATACCCACCCAAGCCTCAGTCATTCTATCTGACGGCGGCTCTACTGCGGTTAGTCCATTTCATTAGCCGCGATTATCCCTAAACCAACTGAAAACCCACGGAAAGCAAGGGCGCTAGCTCCGCACCAAAAGTCCGCAGTCCAGAGC
>JBAVRC010000877.1:0-5014 GCA_049694615.1 Thermosynechococcaceae cyanobacterium
GCATCTAACCAGGCTGCGATCGCACTCTACACAAAACTGGGCTTTACCACGGCTGGACGTCGACCCAAATATTACAGCGATACTGGAGAAGATGCCTTAGTGATGTGGCGGTCCGGTCTACAATCCTTGGAATTTGCCCAAGAACTAGCCTCTCATTGGCAAACGGTTGCTCAGCGCTGGCAAAATTGGCAGAGTCAAGTTGCGGTAACGCTTTAGCTCTTACCCATTGGGTAGGGATATCGCTACCCCCATCCGGGTATAAACCGCTCTAAACCCCCTGCAAATCTTGCTCGTTTCCGTCTCGGATGCGCCTACAATGATTTCTAAGGTTAAGGTTATCTTCAGGTTACGATCTCCTCCCTTGTCTGGAGGATGAAAGCGACTTAGATAAAGCTAGACCCTTAGATACAAGCCCATTTGAAAAAATTTCTCTGTGTTAAGATTGGGGTTACCAGCACGCAGCAGCTAGTGGGAAAAGGCCATGTTTGAACGCTTCACGGAAAAGGCTATCAAGGTTATCATGCTGGCCCAAGAGGAGGCTCGCCGCTTGGGGCATAACTTTGTAGGGACAGAGCAAATTTTACTGGGTCTGATTGGCGAAGGCACTGGCGTTGCGGCAAAGGTGCTCAAGTCCATGGGGGTCAACCTCAAAGATGCTCGGGTCGAGGTCGAAAAGATTATCGGTCGAGGATCAGGATTCGTGGCGGTTGAAATCCCGTTCACGCCCAGAGCAAAACGAGTGCTGGAATTGTCCCTCGAAGAAGCTCGCCAGCTTGGCCACAATTACATCGGTACAGAACACCTCCTCTTGGGGTTAATCCGCGAGGGAGAAGGTGTAGCGGCCAGGGTTTTGGAAAACTTAGGCGTGGATCTCTCGAAGGTGCGCACCCAAGTGATCCGGATGCTGGGCGAAACGGCTGAAGTTTCGGCGGGCGGCGGCAGTTCGGGACGAACCAAAACGCCTACCTTGGACGAGTTTGGGGCCAATTTGACCCAAATGGCTGGGGAAGGCAAGCTGGATCCCGTTGTGGGGCGGCAAAAAGAAATTGAACGGGTCATTCAAATCCTGGGTCGTCGGACCAAAAA
This sequence comes from Thermosynechococcaceae cyanobacterium, assembly GCA_049694615.1. GTDB lineage: Bacteria > Cyanobacteriota > Cyanobacteriia > Thermosynechococcales > Thermosynechococcaceae > JAAURS01. The sequence continues at coordinate 1,087 of JBAVRC010000877.1, forward strand.
CAATCCCGTCCTGATTGGGGAACCGGGCGTTGGCAAGACGGCGATCGCCGAGGGCTTAGCCCAGCGCATTGCCAATGGCGATATTCCCGATATTTTGGAAGACAAACGCGTCGTCACCCTGGATATTGGGTTACTGGTGGCCGGGACCAAATATCGCGGCGAATTCGAAGAACGCCTGAAAAAGATCATGGACGAAATTCGTCAGGCATCCAACGTGATTCTCGTGATTGACGAAGTCCATACCTTGATCGGGGCAGGGGCTGCTGAAGGGGCGATCGACGCGGCCAATATCCTCAAACCAGCCTTGGCACGGGGCGAACTGCAATGCATCGGCGCAACCACCCTGGATGAATACCGCAAACATATTGAACGGGATGCGGCCTTAGAACGGCGGTTCCAACCCGTTGTTGTGGGCGAGCCATCCGTAGACGAGACCATCGAAATCCTCTATGGACTGCGGGAGCGCTACGAAAAACACCACAAACTCAAGATTGCCGATGAAGCCCTAGAAGCTGCAGCTAAGCTGTCGGATCGGTATATTTCGGATCGTTACTTGCCGGATAAAGCCATCGATTTGATGGATGAGGCTGGATCCCGCGTGCGATTGATCAATTCCCAATTGCCCCCAGCAGCCAAGGAATTGGATCGAGAGCTGCGACAGGTGTTGCGGGACAAGGACGAAGCGGTTCGGGGACAGGACTTCGATAAAGCGGGCGAACTGCGCGATCGCGAAATGGAGCTTAAAGCCCAGATCAAAGTCATTGCTCAGGGACGAAAAGCTGCCGATCCAGCCACTGACAGCGACTCTCCCGTCGTGACGGAAGAAGACATCGCCGGAATCGTAGCGTCCTGGACTGGCGTTCCCGTCAGCAAGCTCACCGAATCCGAGTCCGAAAAACTCATGCACATGGAAGAAACGCTTCATCAACGGCTCATTGGCCAAGATGAAGCCGTAAAAGCCACGTCTAGAGCCATTCGACGCGCGCGAGTGGGGCTGAAAAACCCGAATCGCCCCATTGCCAGCTTTATCTTCTCTGGCCCAACCGGGGTGGGCAAAACCGAACTGACGAAGGCTTTGGCGGCCTATTTCTTCGGTGCCGAAGACGCCATGATTCGGTTGGATATGTCCGAATATATGGAACGCCATACCGTGTCCAAGCTGATCGGGTCTCCTCCCGGTTATGTCGGCTACAACGAAGGCGGACAACTCACCGAAGCCGTGCGGCGACGGCCCTATACCGTTGTGCTGTTTGACGAAATCGAGAAAGCGCACCCCGATGTCTTTAACCTCCTGCTCCAGATCCTGGAAGATGGACGGTTAACCGATGCCAAAGGTCGCACAGTCGATTTCAAAAACACCCTGTTGATCATGACTTCCAACATTGGATCCAAGGTCATCGAAAAAGGGGGCGGTGGTCTAGGATTCGACTTTGGCAGCGAAAATGCCGCCGACTCGCAGTACAACCGGATTCGGTCCTTGGTCAACGAAGAACTGAAGCAATACTTCCGCCCTGAGTTTCTGAACCGGCTGGATGAAATCATCGTCTTCCGTCAGTTAACCAAGGATGAAGTCAAGCAAATCGGGGATCTGTTACTGACCGAGGTCTTCAAACGCTTGTTGGAGAAGAACATCCAATTGTCTGTCACAGATCGCTTCAAGGAGCGTCTGGTGGAAGAAGGCTACAACCCCAGCTATGGGGCAAGACCCCTCCGCCGAGCCATCATGCGATTGCTCGAGGATGTCCTCGCCGAAGAAATCTTGTCGGGCAAGGTTCGGGAAGGGGATTCAGCAACGGTTGACGTTAATGACGAAGGCCAAGTCGTCGTTCTGTCGCAAGAGACGGTGAGAGAACTTTTACCGCAAGCGGTCGAATAAATCAACCCGTTATCCATCGCTACTATAATGCCGCTCTAGACTAAAGTCTGGAGCGGCATTTATTTTGGTTTGGATTGCTGAGGGCTACTTTGTAGAGGGTGTGGGAAGCCTATAGTCAACCGATTCAATCGTATGGGGGGTAACGCGAGTTTGGGCTTGAATGCCGCTGTGGAGGAGAACAAAGGCAGTCGATAACCCCGGGGCATAGGCTTCAATGACTCTTCCAGTAACACTGCATGTGACCAACAAGTAATCGCATTCGGGACATTGGGTCCGGGTAATATTGCTTTCTTCAATATAATGCCGTTCGCCATAGCGACCGCAATTGGGGCAACGTATCGTTTCTATCTGTGTCATTTTATCGTCCTTATGTTGTGAGGAAGTCACAGGGGTTTATGCGCAAAAGAGATACTAAAGAGAAAAAAGTGTAGAAACAGAACCTCAGGCAGACATACAAAGACTGGATCGATCCCTGAGATTGAATAAGCGCGGAAATCGCTGATTAGAAATCTAGATCCTTGATGAAGTCGAAGGGTAAAATGCTCTAAAACATATCCTCTATCCTTATTATGGACATAAGAATCTGAAATGATCCCGCAGGAAACCTTAAGAGAAAATATAAATTTGTCAAAATCAGACGGCTGTGCTCTCATGACTCTCCCAAGAGGGATCGTTAAATCCACGTTCAGGATGCTAATAAAACACATCGGGATCAATTTCCTTCGTGAATGAGTATAAACACTCATTCATCTTTTGGCGCTATCGCCTCAGATTGATGAGGGATGGGAGCGCTCTGCATTTTAGCAAGGTTTAAGACTCGCAATGAGTAACACAATTTGATCGGCGACTTGTCTCAGTACCGCACCCGATTGTGTCGAATGATTCACCAGAATACTGAACACAATAGGCGAATAAGTTGGATTGTCCAGATAGCCAGACAGGGCGGTGGTCCCTTGCAAGGTTCCCGTTTTGGCGCGCAGCCGACCTTGGGCAACGGTATTGCGAAATCGGCGGCGGAGGGTACCGCTTTCTCCGGCCAAGGGGAGGGATTCCCGAAATAGAGACCCGTTCGGAGACCGGGCGATCGCTTGTAGGGTTTGGACCAAGGCTCGCGGGCTGACGAGATTCTTGCGGGACAACCCCGAACCATCCACCAACTGATAGACCTGAGGATTCACCCCCAATTGGGTCAAGGTTCGGGTCAGAATGCCCAACCCCTGCTCGGAGGTATCGACGCCTTGTGGATTGGCCACGGTGCTACCCATTAAGCGCAACAGGGCTTCGGCGTAGAAATTATTACTGTTTCTGTTGATTTCAGTCATAAGCGTGTTGAGCGTCGGAAAGTCAATCGCCGCGATCCGAAATTCTTGGGGCAGCGGCATGGGGGCCTTGACCAGGGCCAAGCGGTTCACTTGGATTTGGTGGGCATTCAGAAGGGTCCGAAACCGATCCAAAAATGCCATTCCAGGATTAGTGACGGGAATATCGGTGGTCTCTGGCTCTGCCCCGACTTGGAGTTGGCCATTCACGACTAGACGATTTTCGTCGCGATAGACCGCGATGGATTCAGGCGCGGAGGCCGGAACGGTTTTAGAGCGATTCTGCACCATCCAGTTGGGCGGCGGCTGGGAGATCCACTGCAAACGCAACGGTTGCCCAACGGCCTGGGGTATCAATTGCAAGGTCAGTGCGTTTCCGTTCAGCATGAGACTGTTGACGGGTAACCCATCCCCACCCTGCACATCTTCCCAAGCCCAGCTCGGTCGAATCGGCAAACCCTGAAACAGGGTATCGTCCCCCATAAGGGTGTCGATGGTCCGAATGCCTTTAGACTGCAATGCCGCTGCGGTTTGTTCCAGCTTGGCGTCATCCATGCTGGGATCTCCTTGCCCCACCACCCGCAAAGTTTTTAAGGCAGGGGGCTGACCGCTAGCGAAAAAAGGCGTTTGCCGTTGAAATTGCGGCGTCAAATAGGTTAATGCCGCAGCAGTGGTCAGGAGTTTGGCGTTGGAGGCGGGCAGGAAAAGTTGATCCGCGTTCCAGCTATAAAGG
>JBAVRC010000878.1:0-8256 GCA_049694615.1 Thermosynechococcaceae cyanobacterium
CCTCCACGATGCAACCCTCGTCTCCCCAGCCATTGGCAAAAAAGTTTTAATCGTTTCCAATCCCCAAATTTGGAAACATTACGGCGAAATAGTGGCCAAGTCCCTGACTCAAGCCGGATTTGAGGTCGCGCATTGTATCTTGCCCGCTGGGGAACGCTACAAAACCCTTCGCTCCATCGAAAAAATCTTCGATCACGCCCTTGCCCATCGCCTAGAGCGCTCCTCAACCCTGGTGGCGCTAGGGGGAGGCGTCATTGGCGATATGACGGGCTTTGCTGCGGCCAGTTGGCTCCGGGGAATTGCTGTGGTGCAAATCCCCACCACGCTTTTAGCCATGGTGGATGCGTCCATAGGCGGCAAAACGGGGGTTAACCATCCCAAGGGTAAAAATCTGATTGGCGCGTTTCATCAGCCGCGTCTGGTTCTCATCGATCCAGAAACCTTGAATACCTTACCGCCGCGAGAGTTTCGGGCCGGGATGGCTGAGGTGATTAAATACGGTGTCATTTGGGATGCAGCGTTATTTGAGCAATTGGAAACGGCGGCTAAAATTGATCAACGTCGTGCGCTTGCCCCAGATCTGTTGATGGATATTTTGCGTCGATCCTGTCAGGCCAAGGTGGATGTGGTCTCCCAGGATGAAAAAGAATCGGGTTTGCGCGCGATTTTGAATTACGGGCATACCATTGGTCATGCGATCGAAAGTTTAACCCACTACCGCACCTTCAACCACGGCGAGGGGGTGGGGTTAGGTATGATCGCAGTGGGTGAAATGGCGGTTCAACTGGCGTTCTGGTCCAAAGACTGTGCCGACCGACAATATCAATTAATTCAAAAAGCTGGGCTGCCGACTCATCTGCCTGAATCGTTCGATACGGATGCGGTTTTAGAGGTTTTGACAACGGATAAAAAGGTTAAGTCTGGGCAAGTTCGGTTTATTATGCCCACAGATATTGGCAAAGTTGAAATGACGGATCAGGTGGCTAAATCCGCCATTCTAAATGCCCTAAAACGGATGAAATGATGCATGGGTATGACCTAAAGCTTGGCCGATACATCGCGCTGTGTTAACTCGGCCAATTGCACGAGTAGACGTGTCATGGCAGGACTCTGGTTCACCTGAGGATATCGCGTCTGATAGACATCCTGAATTGCCCATAAAAAAACGCGCATGGTTTCTATGGGTACCGACGTCCGCAGCCCCTCGGCAGGTTTCAAAATAGTGGTTTGCCATTGGCTTGCCTGTTGTCCCAGCCTCTCCACCACCGCCAATGCGGCTAAATATTCCGCTAGAGGATCCAGACAAAACCGGACCCGATCCTGCCCTGCGCCGACGGTTTCAATCAGCCGTAAGGTTTGTTCCAAATAGTTGAGATGTACCTCCGGCTCAGGTCGATCTAACGCTGCGATGGCTGCGATCGCCTCCGTTCTCGAAATAGCATTCGGGTAAAACTGGGTTTTCACACAGGCCCAAGCCAACGCTTTCGCATCCTGATGCACCATGCGATCTTCTAGTGGATGGGTCGCAATATCGCGATTGAGTTCGTTCAAGTACCCCAGCATCAAACTGGGCACATCCTCCGGCAACGCGGAGAGGTCTGGTTCCAATTGCGATGGCTGAAGCATCCGAATCAACAGTTCAGCATACAGTTTGGCCAGCAACACCGGAATGGGACGGGGACCGACCATCAATGACAGGTGCTGACAGGCCGCAAAAAACTCATCATCATTGAGGCGATCGCGCTGTCCCTGTTGCATGAGGTAGGCTTCCATAAACGAAGACAGTTTGTTGCCCTCAATGCGCAATGGCTTAATCGCAGTTCGATGACTGCGGCCCAAGGCTTCCTCGCTGCGAGAGGTCACCACCAACGCATTGACTGGAAAATCGGGCAGATCGGGTTGAATCGCCTCGCGGGTAGCAGGCGGCATCTCCGAAAACCGATCCGCAATCACTAGCAACCGTTGTTGTCGCAGCAAACGCTCCATTAAAGGCAGGTTCACGGGTTCAGGGGCATCGATTAACGCTTGGAGTTGCCCTTGAATGGCTGTTACTAGCGGAGACACAGCGGACTCGTTTCCGACAGGAAACGGCTCTTCCAACAGAATTGGCAGCATTGCATGGGGGCACAGGCGCTGCGAGGTGTCGGGTGCCATGGCCCATTGCCCGATTTGACAGGCGAGGCTGGTTTTCCCAATCCCGCCTTCTCCGTAAATGATCAGACGACTCCGCTGGGGCCCAAAGGCAGGCCGCAGATCCGCTGCCTGCAATTGCGCCACCGTAGTTCCATCCAACACCGTGGGCAACGGAATCCAGTTCTGACGATCGCGCACCGTCGGCTTTTGGCTAAACTGCACCCGTGCCGTACTTAAATGTTGCGACACCCAAGCATCTAACACTCGGGGATGATAATGAAACCACCCCACTAAAAGCAGCGATCGCAGGGGGATATTGATGCCTAAAAAAGGCACTGCAAAATCGGTGTAGGGTTTGAGGGCATCGTTAATCGACAAAATCCAAAGGGGTGCAATCTGCAGTAGGAGGGCACAGATGACGGGGAGTGTTAGGACATAGATCGCCACCGCTGCCCACCAAGGATGTTGCTGAATGGTCCCGAGCACTTTATCCCACAGGCGATTTTCCTGTTCTGCTTTTAGGGCATTCAAGGGGCGACGGATCCGCACCATATCGTCCGTCGTAAACCCTTGGGTTGGATTCTCTAGCAACGACAGCACTTGTTCAAAGGTGGTAATCAAGCTCGTCAGTTTCCGACTCGGCAACGTCTTGGCCTGATCTTGAAAAGCGCCGGCAATACTGGCTAACCCCTTCACTGCACCCATTCGCACATAGGCTTGCGGATCCAACAGCGTCTCTACCAAATTCGGAATTGCCGACTCGGCCTCTCGTCCCAGCGCCCCCAAGGCATAGGCCGCATTGAGTCGCACTCTGGGATTGGGATCTCTTAACACGACCGTCAGAGCCGAGACCGCCACCTCCCCCTGGGCCCCAATTTTGAGTAACGCCGTGGGCACATAAATCCGCACATAGGCATCTGGATCCCGCAGGGCTGCAATCAGGCTGGGAACAGCGGCCTTCGCCGATTTGCCTAAATTGCCCAAGGCCAAGGTAGTGTAAAGTCGCACCTGGGGATCCGTATCTTGCAAGGCCACCATCAAGTCCGGGACCGCAGAAGCCGCTTCCGGTCCCAAATCGCCCAAGACTGTGGCCGCGTGCCAGCGCAAGTTCGGGTCTGGGGATTGAAGCGCGGTAACCAAGGCGGGCAGAGCAGGGGTGCCGATATTGATCAATGCATCCGCAGCTTCTAACCGTTGGCGGGAATTCCGATCCGTCAATTTTTCGATGAGGGGTGCAATTCTGGCGTCGTCGCTGGTTTGAGTTTGGGCGATCGCCGAGGGCAGAATACTCCCGAGCAACACGAGACTTAACAACATCGCCGCCAAAATTCGCCGCCAATGGGTCAGAGCAGTTGGACTAGGCCGAAGGGTCGTTGTTTCAACAGTCATGGGTCTCACAATCCCCTTGTTATTTTGCCTGGGTTAGGGGATGGAGATCGCTAGGCAAATTCAGCAGGGTGTTTTTTTCACAGCTCATGATGGGTTGCATGGAGCAGGATGAAGCCTGTCTACCAAATGGTGCTCAGGTTCAGGATAAATCCTGGTAGAACCGTTTCACCGGATAGAGATGCGGGGGATTGGAACGTTTCCATTGCTTGATTGGCGCGGTAAATGTCGACTTGTTGTGTTTTACGGTTCAACAACCATCCCAGCCTTGCGCCGTTATCCATATATTCCTGCATTTTTGCCCGAACGGCGTTCAGCATATCGCTGGGAGACATGAGTTCTATGACAAAGTCCGGGCAAATCGGGGGGAATGTTTCGCGTTGGACTGGCGTGAGAGCGTCCCAGCGTTTTTGCTGTATCCAGGCTGCATCGGGCGATCGATCTGCCCCATTGGGGAGTCTGAAGCAGGTGGAGGAATCGAAGGCAACGCCAGTCCCGTCATGATCCGTCCAGATGCCCAATTGCTGCGAAATTTTAAGGTTCCTTCGGCCTGTTTCTCCGCCTGTAGGAGGCATGATGATCAGTTCTCCATGAGCGGTGCGTTCAAATTTGAGGTCTGGATTGTTGCGACAGAGTTGATAAAATTGATCGTCGGTGAGGTTGATGGCGGCGTCTAAGTTGAGGGTGTAAGCGTTCATGGGGGATTTTCTCTAAACACGCTCTGGTGCTGCTGTGCCTATTATGCTTCACCACTATCTTCTTCTGCCTGTTCGCCTGCAACGTCTCCAGACTCAAGGGGAACTTGCTCCATCGATCTATGGCTACAGGTGTGCAACCGCGATCGCCCCGAGCTTTTTCAAAATTTGCAATGTCAAGGCTAAGCCATCGTCTTGATCCGAGATAAACGCCTTGGATTGAGCTTAGTTCGGTCTATTCTGGTTGATAGTGGGCAAACGCCAGAAATCCCTCCATTCGGCTTCCGCTATACTAAAGACAATCTGGCTGGAGCGTCTTGCAATGGTTCGTCTGGATGTCAGTCCCCCTCAATCGGTTCATGAGGATGACCCTGACGAGATTCAGTGGCCTCCCACCAATCTCTACAGTGATGAACCACCTTTGGAAACTGATTTTCACCGGGAACAGATTGATCTACTGATTCGCTTACTGAAATACTGGTGGCGCGATCGCCTAGATTTCTACATCTCGGGTAACTTAACGGTCTATTACAACGAACAGCAACTGAAATCCAAAGATTTCCGTGGCCCCGATATTTTTGTGGTTCTAGGGACTGAAAAGAAAGATCGCCGCAGTTGGGCCATCTGGGAGGAAGGGGGCAAATATCCAAACGTGGTGATTGAACTCCTGTCCAACTCAACCGCAACCGTAGATAAAGGCGAGAAGAAAGACCTGTACCAGGATGTCTGGCGGGTGCCAGAGTATTACTGGTTTCATCCAGAAACGATGGAGTTTGCAGGGTTTCATTTAATGAATGGTCAGTATGAGGCTATTCCGGCGACGGATACTGGATGGCTCTGGAGTGGTCAGCTTGCGCTCTATCTAGGCATTCATGAGCGACAATTACGCTGGTTTAGTGCAGAGGGGCAACTGATTCCATTGCCAGAGGAGGCGGAACGGCAGGCGAAGGAACAAGCTCAGCAAGCCAGAGAACAGGAACGACTGGCTAGAGAACAGGAACGCTTTGCCAAGGAACAAGCTCAGCAGCGGGCTGAACAGTTGGAAGCACTTTTGCGATCGCAGGGGATTGACCCCGATCAACCGCTGAAATCAACAGACTGATTGATACCGCACCATCAGACTTGCCCCCGGATCAGCGCGATAAGATACGGTCAGTGTTGAGCCCCATCCCGTCGAATTTGGCCCTACCGCTTGTGATTGTCTCCTCTCTATCGGTTTCTACAGTTCTGGATCGAACCTTATCCGGTCACGATTTAACCTCGGAAGCGGGCGTTTTGCTTTTGCGCCAGACCGACCCCTCCGCCATCCGCGAGATTCGCATGGCCGCAGATCAACTTCGGCGATCGCTCGTTGGCGACACCGTCACCTATGTGGTGAATCGCAACATTAACTTCACCAACATTTGCGAACAACATTGCGGATTTTGTGCCTTTCGCCGAGATGAAACTGCCGATGGTGCCTATTGGCTCACCGAACAGCAGATTCTTGAAAAAGCCACCGATGCCGTTGCCCTGGGGGCAACCGAAATTTGTATGCAAGGGGGACTCCATCCCGGAGCCAAACTGAATGGGAAATCGCTCCCCTATTACATCCAACTCGTCACCGCCATCTGCACCCAGTTTCCACAATTGCATCTTCACGCCTTCTCCCCTCAAGAGATCCAATTTATCGCTCGTGAAGACGGAATCAGTTATGCCGCCGTCATTTCAGCCCTACAAGCGGCTGGGGTTCAGTCCATGCCCGGTACTGCAGCCGAAGTTCTCAACGATGCCGTGCGACGCATCCTTTGTCCTGAAAAAATCGACACCAGCACCTGGCTAGACATTGTTGGAACCGCTCATCAACTGGGGATGTCAACCACCAGCACCCTGCTCTCAGGCCATATTGAAACCCCCGAACACCAAATCGAGCATCTCCACCACCTGCGATCGCTTCAACAACGATCCCACGCACTGGGCAAAATCGGGTTCACCGAATTTATTTTATTGCCCTACGTGGGCGAATCAGCCCCCAAACCGCTCCGTAAAAAAGTAGGCCGCGATCAACCTGTGCTGCAAGATGCCCTCTTACTCACTGCCGTCGCCCGCTTATTTTTAGGCCGTTGGATTATAAATCATCAACCCAGTTGGGTGAAATTAGGATTGGCTGGAGCCACAGATGCTTTGCAAGGGGGCTGCAATGATCTAGGGGGAACCCTGATGGAAGAACACATTACGTCCATGGCTGGAGCACAGGGGGGAACCTGTCTCACCGTGGCTGATTTGCAAGGGGCGATCGCCGCCATTGGCCGTCCCTGGCAGCAGCGTACAACCTTATATGGCGTGGTTAACGCAGGAGGGTAAATTCATGCGGGGCTGGTTATATGGGCTAGGGTGTCTTTGCATATTGCTGGCAACCCCCGTCTATGGTGCGGAGTACCAGGGCCAAAATATTGATGGCAAGCGCTTTCCAGGGACCGTCTATTCCTACGAAACCGGCGGTGTCTTTGAGGTGCAGGTGGAATTTAAAAAGAAATGGGCCACCCTATACTTTGTGAATGGCGGCCAGGAACGGGTTCGACTCAAGCGATCGCAAATCGCCAACCCCCAGCAGATTTATGGTTGGAGTGGTGGGTTGTTGAATCTGGGCGGCATTTTCAGCATTGGGATCGCCGACGATAGTTCCAGCAATGTAGAACCGCCCCATCCACGCCCCTTTGAGGGACTCTGGCGCATCAGTCTCAAAGCGACTGACTTGCTGTAGCGATCACTCACGCCTTTTCTAGAAACGTTTTGCCTAATCGCCCAGGTAAATCCCCAGTCCACGAGCTGTGCGCACTAACGTCCCATTCACATCCACCGTGCCATATTGCGAAATCGCTTCCGTAATGGGAACGCTCACCACTTGGCGTTTTTGCCAAGTCACAATATGGTCGTATTTGTTTTCCGCAATCAAATCGACTGCTGCCACTCCAAAAGCAGAAGCAATCAACCGATCTAACGGCGATGGAATTCCGCCCCGTTGCACGTGTCCCAAAACCGTCACCCGTGTTTCCGCAATATTGCGACTGCAAATTTGATCCGCTAGATATTGCCCAATACCGCCCAATCGACATTGGCCAACGGCATCCGTTTGCATCACCGTCGGACCTTCTGCGGCGCGAGCGGCCTCAGCCGTCACAATGAGCGCATAATTTTTGCCGCGTCGTTGCCAACCCTTCAACTTGTCGCAAATTTTGTCGATGGAATACGGAATTTCCGGGATCAAAATAATATCAGCTCCGCCAGCGATCCCCGAGCTAATGGCAATGTGTCCCGCATCGCGGCCCATCACCTCTAGAATCATCACCCGACTATGACTCGCTGCCGTAAATTGCAGCCGATCCAACGCCTCCGTGGCAATATTGACCGCTGTATCGAAGCCAATTGATCGTTCCGTAATCCCCACATCGTTGTCAATCGTTTTGGGAATGCCCACCAAGTTCCAATTGCCTTGCTGCGCTAACTTCCGCAAAATCGCCATACTCCCGTCGCCGCCAATGCCAATGATGGCATCTAGCCCCAATTGGTGATAGCCCTGAATGATATCCTCAGAGCGATCGCACACCGATCCATCCGGCATCGGAAAAGCAAACGGATTGCCCGTATTCGTCGTGCCCAGCATCGTTCCGCCCGCCGTCAGCCACGAATTAACGGTTTTAATATCCAACGGCCACACATTCGCCGGATTGGCCATCAGCCCCAACGTAGCTTGCCGAATGCCAATCACTTCCCAGCCGTAAGTCTCTATTGCCCGTCGAACCACCGCCCGAATGACCGGATTGAGTCCGGCACAATCCCCGCCACTGGTTAGAATGCCAATTCGCTTGTGTTCACCCATCGTCGCTACTCAATTGCGTGTTCAAGATAAGCAGTACCATACGCTGAAAAGAGGGCACGTGGATCGGCCCCATGTCTTGAACTTAACCATGTCAAGAAACATTTATAACGTTAGGTCTTGACGCATTGACACGCTACCAAGACATAGGTACTGAACTTTTTCCTCAACGAGATGCGTATAACC
>JBAVRC010000879.1:0-2671 GCA_049694615.1 Thermosynechococcaceae cyanobacterium
GGTCTCTCCCATGGACACAGACTTTTCCTATTTTGACAACCCTTGTTGCATAAGCCTTTGGATTACTTCTGTCCGTCAGTCAGGGCGTTCTCTCAAGTATGAGTTGATCTATATTAAGGCTTTTGAAGATGGAAAACATTTACAGAAAGAGGTCAAAGATTGGTTTCATTGGTATAATACGGAAAGACCACATCAAGCGTTGGATTATCAGAAACCTGATCAGGTTTACACGAAAAGTCTGATGATCCCACAGGTCACATAAGCCTTCATGAGGATAGACCACTCAGAGCTTATTGACCCTTCCAGTTTGTCCAGTCTTTGGGGTCCACCTCAGCTTACTCAACGCTCTATCAAGGATTTTCTTCTTTGGCGACGATAAACCGCTCCTAGGAGTATTGCTCCAACGCCCATCAACAACCATTCCTCCGGTTCCGGCACCGCTGAAACCTCGCCTAATCCACTCGGCTGCGGTAATTGCTGATCCTCCACCTCTCGCTTAAAGCGATCGCCTCCTTCTTCTGCCTTTTTCAGATCTTGTTTCTGTTGATCATTCACCAACACAATCATGGACGAGTAAGGCGTGATCAGTTTGTAGCGTTTTGCCAGCTCGTGCACCGCATCTAACTCCTTGAGCTGATCGGGTTTAATGAATTGGCTAACTTGAGTCACCCACTGACGGGCTGCGATCGGTGCAAATGCGGAATCTGCCTTGGCCGCAGGACTCGGTTTCTGGGTGAGATACCAGGCGTAGTCATCCACCACGCTCAGGAGCGATGTGCCATTGCCGAGCGAGGGCTGTGTTCCAATCCGATGCATGATGTCTTGCACATCTGTGGAAATGCTACCGCCGCTGCTTTGGATTGCCTCTAGGGTGGCATCGTCATAGGCGGGTTGTAGACCGCCCAAATGCAAGACCCAGAGCGGTGCGGGCATGGATAAAACCGTTTTACTATTCTCCGTCAGCTCGTAACTGCCCGGATCGGTAATGAGTAGTACTGCATCATAGGCTGCATCCTGGCGGAGGGTTTGGAACTGTTGCAGCATTTGGCGCGGTTCCAGCAGGCCGTAGAACGTTGCTTTGGCAACATCGAACTTTCTAATTCCTGCTACTCTTTTGGGCTGAGCCGGAGTACTGGCAGTCAGGTAAAGATCCGCCTGGTTTTTGGATAGGATATTCCTCTCTAACCATTGGAACGTTTTTTCAACCTCCTGGCGATGGGCATTCATACTGTAAGACTCATCCAAAACCACAGCGATTCGCTTATTCTTGGGGAGGCTGTAGTCCTTTTGCGCAAACGGTTTGGCTAGTACTGTACCCCCACTGGGCAAGGTGAGTTGGTGGGCAACGGGTTGTACGTTGTTCGCTGCAACCGCATCCGGCAACCATTGATCTTGGGCTGGAGTAGCCTTGCCATTAATCTTGTGCTGCGTACTCTGGGTCCAATACACATTCCTTTTTTCATTGAGGGTTGGCATCGGCCAGTTATTGCCTTGCTTCATCGTCTTGTAGGTCATCCACAGGTGCAGCTTGCCATCGCCTTGCACCGGAATGGGGAATGCGCGCAATCGATAGTTGCGGGGGCCGACCTGCTCCAGCAGAGCCGGATCGACATTGCGAACGACTTGTTCGGTGTAAACTTGCTGGGCTGCGCCTCGGGTTGCAATCTGAAAGGGGAAACTAGTGGCACGATTGTCCGTTTCTCCCAGCCATAGCCCTGTTACAACGGCACTTTCAGGCAACGAGAAGTAATACAGAATTTCTTCCGGGTTGAGGGTTTGATTTTCGTAGACTTCGTGGAGTTCCACCTCGGCCCAGTCGCCTTGAGGTTTGATGGCAATCTCCTGTTGCGCTAGCCGGACCCGTTGCTGATTTACATCCAGTAAACTGGCTTTGGCTTCTCCTCGGTTGAAGGTGGATGTCACGGCGTTCTGAATGGCGGCTTGCTCTTTGCGCAGAATGGGAGCATCGAAAAACTCGGCATAGAGTTTTTCTGCCTTGGCCCGATCGCCCGCTGTTCCGCCATACTGAAACGGATGGGTCAAAAAGTTAAAGGCGTTTTGCATGCCCTGAGCCAAGACATCAGGTAGCCACAAAGTATCGCGATAGTAATGATAGACAAAATTGTCTTCCCCGCTGCGGGGGTAGCGATAGGAACTCAAATAGGCATTGAGTAACCCTTTGCGAATAACCTCCGATTTCTGCAACAGAACTTGGCGATCGCCCTCGGTCTGGGGCGGGGTCTTGAGTAATGCAAAGGCTTGGTTTTGGGGCTGATACTGGAGCGCAATAAACACGCCCAGCCACAGAATTGCGATGGCTGAAACAAAAGCAGTTGCCCACCGTTTGCCATAACGAAGGTTGGCTTTTAACAGAGTCTGTTTCCAGCCTTGCCAAGCAACCGCAAGCATGCCAAAGGGAAAACTGGTCGTGCCCATCAGCAGTACGAACAGTGGAAATACCGTCATCGAGAACAGGACTAGGGCAAATCCAGCGCTCAGCATGAGTTGCAAGGATGGGATGACAAAAAACAGGGCGATCGCCACTGCATAAAGCGAAGTAAGCAGAAATAAACTCAACCCGACCAAATGCCAAAGGTTTGCCTGAGCATTGGGGTCGCGTCCTTTGACCAGCCAATGACTCGTGGCGATGGTGCCGACCAGCCCTGTGATC
>JBAVRC010000880.1:0-2192 GCA_049694615.1 Thermosynechococcaceae cyanobacterium
GAGGTCATTGAGGTCAGAGGTGGCAAACCGACCGCCATCAAGCTGCACCATGGGGCGCAGATCTGGAGGAATCACGGGAATGACCGTTAACACCATCCAGTCAGGACTGGAACCTGTGGCGATAAAGTTGTCGATTACCCGGAGGCGCTTAATCAATTTGGCCCGCTTTTGCCCCTTCGAACTGCTGATATCCGTGCGCAGAGATTCAGCTTCGGTCTCTAATTGCAAGTCTTGGAGAAGACGTTGCACGGCCTCTGCCCCAATCCCAACTTCAATATCGACCAGCTGAGAGTCTTCACTGTAGATTTGATCTTCGATTTCAATCCACTGGTCTTCAGACAGCAATTGCTTGTAGGTGAGCTGGTCGTGGTTGCCGGGGTTAAGAACCACGTAGGCATTAAAATAAACGATTTGCTCGACATCCCGCAGGGGCATATCCAGCAGGGTTGCCATGTAGCTGGGAATCCCTTTGAGATACCACACATGCGTAACCGGGGCAGCCAGCTTGATGTAGCCCATCCGATGCCGTCGCACCCGGGATTCCGTAACTTCGACACCGCAGCGCTCACAGACAATTCCCCGATGCCGAACGCGCTTGTACTTGCCACAATGACATTCCCAATCCTTGGCTGGACCGAAGATCCGCTCACAAAAGAGACCGTCCATTTCTGGCTTTAGGGTACGGTAGTTGATCGTCTCCGGTTTGGTCACTTCGCCGACCACTTGCCCGTTGGGCAGGGCCCGCTCGCCCCATTGACGAATTCGCTCCGGAGATGCCAGACCAATCTTGACGTAGTCGAATCGCTGTTCTAGCTTCGGCATCGCTTCAAGCTTCCTTGCTGAGATTTTAAAAAATAAAAGGGGTTAGATCGAAAATTAGCAACTCAGACAGGGTGGGATTTGCTTACCCCATTCATCGAGCAGGCAGATCGCTCGGGAATTAAGGCAAACCACACCCTGGGCGACATTTAGGTTAAAACTCGCCGTCATCCATATCCGATCGCGAGAAGGATTCGTAGGTGGGTCGGGAGGGGGTACGACGGTTGCTGACATCCGCCATCAGATCGACCTCAACATCGCGGTTGCTGCCATCATCGGTGGGCTCAACTTTGTGAACAGCAATATCCAGGCAAAGGGATTGCAGTTCGCGCATTAACACCTTGAAGGACTCGGGAGTGCCGGGGCGAGGAATCGACTGCCCTTTAACGATCGCGTTGAGAGCTTCGTTCCGTCCCTGCATGTCATCGGACTTCACCGTTAACAACTCCTGGAGGGTGTAGGCAGCACCGTAGGCTTCCAGGGCCCAGACTTCCATTTCACCGAACCGCTGACCACCCTGCTGGGCTTTACCGCCTAGGGGCTGTTGAGTCACCAAAGAGTAGGGTCCGGTTGAGCGGGCATGGATCTTGTCATCGACTAAGTGAACCAGCTTGAGCATGTAGGCTTTACCCACGGTTACCGGGCGATCGAAGGCTTCCCCAGTCCGGCCATCAAAGACCTGAATTTTCCCGGGTTCCTCGGGGTTAAACATCCATTCCTTCCCTGGAATCTGGTGGGCGGTGTCTAATTTGCCATGCACCGTAAGCCGAGAGGCCTCCGCGCCATGCATTTCATCAAATGGGATCACCTTAAATCGGGCTCCCAAATGGTGACCCGCCCAGCCCAACAGACATTCAAACACCTGCCCCACATTCATCCGAGAGGGCACCCCCAAGGGATTGAGCACCACATCAACAGGGGTGCCATCCGCCAGATAGGGCATATCCTCGGGGGGCAAAATTCGGGAAATAATCCCTTTATTGCCATGACGACCCGCCATTTTGTCGCCAACTTGGATCTTTCGTTTTTGGGCCACGTAAACCCGCACCACCATGTTGGCCCCGGGGGGTAGTTCATCCCCCTGTTCTCGGGTAAAGATCCGGACATCAACCACCCGGCCTTTTTCGCCGTTGGGAACCCGTAGGGAGTTATCGCGCACATCCCGCGCTTTTTCACCAAAGATAGCCCGCAGCAGCTTTTCTTCCGGTGGCTGGTCTGATTCACCCTTGGGAGTGACTTTCCCCACCAGAATATCGCTGGCTTCCACCCAGGCTCCCACCCGGATAATGCCGTTCTCGTTCAGCTGGCGGAGGGCTTCTTCACCGACATTCGGGATTTCCCGGGTGATTTCTTCGGGACCCAGCTTCGTTTGC
>JBAVRC010000881.1:0-1836 GCA_049694615.1 Thermosynechococcaceae cyanobacterium
AATTCGTAATACTCAAAAAAAATTTACGCGAACTGAGAGTATAAAGATTTAAAAGAGGGGAATGTAGCGGACTATATTCCAGAGCTGGCAAAAGCAAATCCCGATTGGTTTGGAATTTGTCTGGCAACTGTGGATGGACAAGTTTACGAAGTAGGAGACACGCGTCAACTATTTACGATTCAGTCCGTTTCAAAGGCATTTGCTTATGGGATTGCTCTGGAAGATAATGGCTTAGAGAAAGTGTTGGAGAAGGTCTCCGTTGAACCTAGCGGAGATGCATTTAACTCCATCAGCCTTGAGGCAGGAACAGGGCGTCCGTTCAACCCCATGATCAATGCTGGAGCAATCGCAATTGTCAATTTAATTGCAGGTAATTCGTCAAAAGATAAATTTGGACGGATCCTTGAACGATTCTCTAAATATTCTGATCGGGAACTCGATATCGATCACGATGTTTATAAATCCGAAAGCATGACCGGAGATCGAAATCGGGCGATCGCCTGGATGTTGAAGAATTGGAACATTATTGAAGCGCATCAAGATCCCATGATTGCCATTGATGCCTATTTTCAACAATGTTCGATTGCCGTGACCTGTCGAGATCTGGCCATTATGGGTGCAACCCTCGCCAATGGCGGAACCAACCCGGTTTCCGCAGAGCGTTGTCTAGACCCGAAATATGTGACCAGTGTGCTCAGCGTCATGGGCACCAGTGGCATGTATAACTATGCAGGAGAATGGGTCTTTCGCGTGGGCTTACCAGCAAAAAGCGGTGTAGGGGGAGGCATCGTTGCCGTTTTACCCGGTCGTCTTGCCATTAGCGTGTTTTCGCCGCCTTTAGATCCCTTAGGCAATAGTGTGCGGGGTATTGCAGTCTGTAGCGATTTATCGTCCCAGTTTGATTTGCACCTGTTTAATGCACCGACCTCAACCACCCCGATTCGGTTAGTTTATAATTCCGCTCAAGTGAGTTCAAGCCGATTGCGATCACCACAGGAAATTGAGCTACTCCAACAACAGGGCCACCGAATTCACCTCTATGAACTACATGGAAATCTAACGTTTCCAACGGCTGAAGTTTTTATTCGCAAGGCTGTCGAGCAAATTGATTATTTAAACTTTCTAATCGTTGATTTTAAGCGAGTTTTAGGGATCGACCCATCAACTTGTCAGCTCTTGGGAAATCTATTCGAAATCCTCGCAAATGGCCACAACATAGATATTGTCCTGACGCATCTAGAGTCTGTTGCTAATTTTGAAACCTATTTGCATCATCATTACCCAGATGGCCTTGGCGGAAAAATTAAAACTATGGTCGAGAACGACCTAGCCATCGAATGGTGCGAAACCCAATTGGTCTCCAAAGAACTCAACCTGGGTCAGGATGACGCCCGTTGTTCCTTGCGCGAACAACAGGTATGTCATGGATTCACGGATGATGAAATTCTATATTTAGAAAAATATCTGGAGAAGAGATCCTACAAGGCTGGAGAGGTCATCATCCGCAAAGGAGAAGTGGCGAATGAAATCTTCTTCCTGTTAAAAGGGGAAACTGTGGTGATGATGCCTCTGTCCACAGGAAAGTTCAAGCGTCTTTACACCATTACCGATGGTATGGCTTTTGGCGAAATTCCTTTGGTCGGCCTATCGACCAGAATCGCAGACATTATTGCCTCAAAAAAATCAGAATGTTTTGTCATAAATCTAGAAAATTTTGAGAAATTGAGCCAAGAAAAGCCACAACTCAAAGAAAAATTTCTCACGAATCTCTGTCGAATTTTGTTTGACCGTTTGCGGAAAGCCAACGAAGAGATTGCTTTTCTATGCCGTTAGTTC
>JBAVRC010000882.1:0-2629 GCA_049694615.1 Thermosynechococcaceae cyanobacterium
ATTGCTGAATGCCGTCACGCGCACGTCTCAAGACCTGCCGGACTATGACCGAGCGACCGAGTTCGAGGTCATGGGTAGCCAAGTGCTAGCCCTGCCGCAATCGACTTGGAAAGAGATCGCTTTAGCCCGATAGTTAGACCCCATCCGCAGCCCCGCTAGTGCTTCAGAACATTAGCGGGGCGATCGCCGCCGCCAGTATGGAAAGACCGACGATGAAGAAATCGAAGCGCTTTTTAGTTTTAGCCAACCCCATGGGTTATTTGACTTGTGTGGAACCCTCAAACGCTGACCTGATGGAAAAATACAAGAACTGGGAGGTCTTAGCCCAAATTAACCGACCCATGTCATTGAAATTAGTCGATTACAGCAAAAAATGGGCAATTAAGCATTTCAGACTCTAGAAATAAGTTTGCCTGTTGCAGCCGGAATCGACCAACGAGATAAACGGAACGCGATCGCCTTCCCCTATCGCGACAACTGAATAACCGAATGCCCTGCCGATGTTCTTGAACAGAAGCGGGGCTTCTGCTACTGCACTGGAATCGAGAGGTACAGCCCATGACCTACGAAATGGCTTTGAAAGACGAACAAGACCAGCGCAATAAACAATCGCTCATCGCTGCCGAGTCCCGCAACAGCGAAATTTGGGATGAGCTAGATCGCCCTATCGGCCCCTATGGCCCCGGCCAGCTATGCGCCTGCGGGGTGAAGATCGCCGCCGATTGTGATTGTCCCTTCTAAAACCTTAAATCCATCCCCTGAGCGAGATTTAACCCCTCGCTCAGGGTTCGCTATAGGAGCAATAACATGAAATTCTGGCAAGTTGCAGATGCATCGCCGGAACGATGGCTGATGCAGCGATCGCTGACCGAACCGGACTCGATGGCGATCGCAGAACTGATTCAACAGATTTGCAGTATTACGCTCAATAAAGCGCAGGACATCGTTGATCGAATTTGTCCAACCTCGAACTGGGCAACCCTAAAGAGCTTCAGTCCCAACGAATTGCAGAGCGCGGGATTAACCCAAAAACAAACCGCTCGGTTGCTTGCGGCATTGGAGTTCGGCAAACGGGCCATGACCCTGCAACCCCGAACCGACAAGATCAGCGACCCGGAAAGCGCCGCCGCTTTCCTGCAATACGATTTGGGTTTTGCGTCCGTTGAGAAAGCGGCCCTGCTGATTCTGGATATCAAACACAACCTGATTGCCAAGGAAATTATTGCCATCGGCAGTTGTCAGGAGTGCATCGTAGATCCCAAGGTCGTGTTTGAGCGCATCCTCAGAAACCAAGGCTGTCGGTTCATTTTGGCGCACAACCATCCCAGCAGTACCCCGGACCCCAGCCCTGAAGATATCGAACTGACCGAGAATTTCCTCAAAGCCGCCCAGTTCATGAGCATTCGGATGCTGGACCATCTGGTGATTGTCACGGGCAGCTATTGCAGTATGCGCGAAACCCTGCCCTGTCTTTGGCTTGGACACGAAGAATAAACCCAAAGCGATCGCCTTTGCCCCAACCAGGGAGATCGCTTCGCAGTAGGAGAAACCGAAATGGAACCCGAAGCCGAAACCTTAGCGCAAATCTTGCATCACCTTCAGATCATCACCGACGCCATCACGCAAACTAAGCCACCGTTAGGGTTTGGGCCAGCCCCCAAGACAAATCAATTCATCTTTTGCAATCGCAAGAACGTGGGATTATGGTACACCTTGGACTCGAACAATCAACCCGAAATCATTGAACAGCAAGCCCTGACGGGATTTATCCGAAAGCTTGAATTCAAACCAGTGACCCGTCGCGGCCAGGAGACCCACAAACTGCATTGCCACGTCGAAGCTGATGTTCACTACACCTTGGAGAGTGGCCACGATTCCCTATTCAGCAAAGGGCTATTAAGCGCGATCGCCGCAACGGCACCCAGCGACTTACGCCAGCCCATCACGATAGAAGTGCAGCCCGCCGAGAACGAAACGGTGTTGTTCTGTAACGTCTACGCGAATGGCCAACGAGTCCATACCCCCTTTGACAGCGATACCGACTGGCGTTTGGTCAGTCGTGCGGCCATCGATGCTGTGCGGGTTGCCAATGGCGAACGGGAAGCCCCCAACCCGTCTCAAGCCGCCTAGAGACCTTTACCGGAAATGATTCAGCCCCCGCGATCGCCTTAGCCCCAACCAGGGCGATCGCAGGGGTTTGTGTACGACCCAAATTTTGGAGAAAGACCATGACTCAAGCACAACTCCCACCCCGCTTTCCCAGCCATCCCGAAGTTGCAGCCGGAGTGATCACCCTGGACCAGGCGACGCTGATGATCCGATGCGGTTGGCTCACCTACGAAGGTGCCTGTTATCTGCTTCCCCCCAATGCATGGTCGCTGTTGCCTAAGCCGGAATGAATCGCGAGATCTAGGCGATCGCAACTCTCGCAAATCTACCCTTTTGGAGAATGACGATGGACCATTACACCGTTCCTTGCCTCAGCATTGACCACTTTTCGGAAACCGACCTTGCCGGACTCAACAGCACAAACCGTAACCCTTCAGACCTTTGCTGTATGCGCGACCCCAACGATCCGGCAAATGGCTTCTTTCTCTGGGTTGACGAGGAAGGCAATCCGCCGCTGGGA
>JBAVRC010000883.1:0-3212 GCA_049694615.1 Thermosynechococcaceae cyanobacterium
ATTCTAGAGCAGGCTGTTATAGACCCAGATTAAAAAACTTACTCAGGCCCAATATGAATATGTCCTGCGACTCAGATCCAATGAAACCGTTCGCAACGCAGACCGCTCGCAACTCAGGCTCGAATAAGCCATTGAGTCAGCCCATCTCAAGGGTTGGTGGGGCAGAGATCGATGTCTTGCTGGAAATGGCGCAAGAGGCTCGCAAATTTATTTGTACCCATAAATTAGAAGCCCTCCTGCAATGGGCCGCTCAAGTCACCGATCGCTCGGAAGAACAGTTCAAACCTGCCTCGAAGCGAGCGGAAGCACTGGCGATCGCCCTTGATCGCGCCATCGATTTAGCCCATGCCCATGCCCGCGATGCCGACCGCTTTCTAGCCCGCGAATGTGCCGATAATTTAATTCAAGCTCATACACACGCCTGCGATATTGTCTGCAAGCTTGAACATCGCGAAGGTTCTGAGGAGATTGCTGAAGGTCAGTCGGTCGAATTGTCTCAAACCTTTACAGATCGAGTGGTAGAAACTTGGTATAGCGGTCTGTTCGACCCGAAGCTCGTGGATTTGTCCAAACCAGAAACGCAAGCGCTCAAAAATTATTTGAGTGTGAACGATCTCTTGATCCAGTTTAAGGAATCGGCTATCGGGTTATCGGACGAAACCTGGCAAACGGTTGAAAACCAGATGTTGCTCATCTAATTGGATTTGCGAGATTGCCATGCGCGCAATGATTTTAAGAACACCTGGATCTCGATTGCAGGAAACGGAGGTGCCCGTACCCATTCCCAATTCGGCTCAAGTGTTGATCCGAGTAAGCACCTGCGGCATTTGTCGAACAGATTTGCATGTGGTCGATGGGGAATTAACGCAACCTAAGCTGCCTTTGATCCCAGGGCATCAAATCGTTGGCACCGTGGTCGATCATGGCACTGAGGTTAGCGACGTCTTCCCGCTAGGGACTCGCGTGGGCGTGCCTTGGTTGGGTTATACTTGCAACTGCTGCCGCTACTGTCAGTCTGGACGAGAAAATCTCTGCGACGCTGCCCAATTTACGGGTTACCAGATCGATGGCGGCTACGCAGAGTATATGGTTGCGGATGCCCGCTTTTGTTTCCCCATTCCCATCGGGTACCCCGACTTGCAAGCGGCCCCGCTCCTCTGCGCCGGATTAATTGGGTATCGCTCGCTCATGATGACGGGAGAGGCAGAACGCATTGGCCTATATGGGTTTGGTGCTGCTGCTCATATTGTGATTCAAACGGCTCGCTATCAAGGCAGACAGGTTTTTGCATTGACTCGACCTGGCGACACGGAGGGACAACAGTTTGCCCGCAATCTGGGAGCCGTATGGGCAGGCAGTTCAGTGGAAACCCCGCCTGAACCATTAGAGGCTGCGATTATTTTTGCCCCCGTTGGCGCTCTGGTTCCTGCCGCACTCAAGGCCGTTGCAAAGGGTGGCGTCGTGGTTTGCGCAGGTATTCACATGAGCGATATTCCGTCTTTTGCCTATGAATTGTTATGGGGAGAACGGGTCTTGCGATCGGTGGCCAATCTCACCCGTCGCGATGGAGAAGCCTTTTTGGCCCTAGCGCCCAAAGTGCCCATTCGGACACAGGTAGAGGCATTTCCCCTCGCCGCAGCCAATGAGGCTTTAGACTTGCTCCAGAACGGCAAGATTCAAGGAGCAGCCGTCTTAACCGTTACGCCTGAAGCGACATCTGGCTAGATGCTGTTTTTCCTTGATTTCATCCCGTCATTTGCCAACGCAAACCGTTTGGTTTCGTCCAGCCCCAACCCCGCAAGAACATCAATTAGAGCCTGTACTACTGTGATCTGCTAGCGAATGCAACTCGATGCCAGAGGCGCTTTGTCGGTTCACGTTGGTATACCTTCGATGCGATCCAAAACCCTGCAGTTATCGCATTGCGATCGCTGATCGCCAAGATGCAGCAGATGTTGACCTATCGTTGTTGAACCTACAACTCGGATTTTTACACGCTTTGCTGGCTGGAGTTCATTTATAAATTTTTACTGCAAGTGCAGCACTTTCTCTGCTATTAATGTCACGCTAAGAGTATAGCAATGCCTTTTATCATTACAAGATGAGTGAGGAGTTTCGAGCGGTTGATCTTGTGGGATAAAACAAGAGGCAATGCAGCGCTGATTTATCTCTTATCCTCATGGAGGGCAAGGCCATGTTCCTCAAGCATAAACAAAACCATAATCTCGTCGAAGTCTTAAATTTAGAAGATTTATGGGATCCGTTCATGACAAATATTTTGGGACGCTACCATGCGGGGGAGGAAATGCAAGATCCAGAAACATTTGCAAAAATTGATCTTTGTTTTCCATCTGAAGAAAACCTACCCCACTGCTGGATAGATCCACACTACCATGATCGAGATCTCATGATAGGGACTCGCGGTGCTGCAACGTTGCACTAATTCAAAAAGTGTATGAATGTGTAGAAGGATGCAGTACATCTGTAGGGGCGCACGGACGTGCGCCCCTACGTAACGTCGCGATTGATTCATATGAAAAACAGTTGCTCACAATATCCTCAAATTTATTTTCTATCCTCTAACATAGGAGCGCGATCAGCGAATGCGCTTCACCTTTTTAATTCTGACAGAGGTGACTATCATGATTCGCAGATTATTAGCTTTTATCTTAAGTATCTTCTTCATTTTTTGCATTGAAGCGATCAGTTCATCTACTCCTTTGCTTGCATACTCAGGAACAATGGCTGTTCAGTCTGTCGAAAGTTATGGAACAATGTCTTGCTCTCCGGGCAACCCCATCATCGACTTAAACAACTCTAATATTGACGATTTCTGTCAGTATCAGGGACTTTACCCCACCATTGCTAAATTAGTGATCCAACACAGCCCCTATACAAAGGTAGAAGATGTACTATCGATTTCTGAATTGAGCGATCGCCAACGAGATCTCCTCAAAGCCAACCTGGATCACTTTACTGCTACTGCACCGACGGTTGCACCGGAAGTTAGAATGCCGCCGCGTCCTGCAATGCGTTGAGCACTTGTTGCATCCGACACCGGAACAAATGGCCCGGAGAGTTCAAATCATGGAAATTAAAACCCTTCCTCTTCGTATTCCTGAAGGCTGCAACCTAATTTTAGGTCAGAGCCATTTCATCAAAACGGTCGAAGCTGACTGACGGACAGAAGTAATCCAAAGGCTTATGCAACA
>JBAVRC010000884.1:0-3631 GCA_049694615.1 Thermosynechococcaceae cyanobacterium
AGATCTATCTGCCTACCCAACGGTAAAACCAGGCTCGACTTTACTCTGCACCAATAAAAGCGAGGGTTCAGGGCCGACTCGACTTACAACTTGATTTACCTATTAATTTTTGAGACTTCCGCTGGCCGTTTTGGAAGGGCGATGAAATTAGTGTACCTGCTTACCGAAGTTACAAAAATATTGCGACTCAAGCGGCTCGTTAAATTAATCCTGCAATAATATTGATACTCATTGCCAGTATTGCGGTGTTGAAGAAAAAAGATAGGACTCCATGAAATAGCGTCAGTCGCCTCATTTTTCGAGAAATCACTTAGACATCTGAAACCTGACTGGTCATGCCAATCATGAATGAGAAATAGAGAAAATCCCAATAGTCGGGTTGCGAACAATGCGGAAAATCTAATCCTCCCATATCATCAATTTCAGGTGTTGATGGGTCATCCTGATAATAGCCTTTAGCATAATGGGACGCAAAAATTGTATGGACAAGAAGCCATGAACCGATAATCGTCCCAATCGAAAGCACCAGATGCACAATCAGCGGAAAACTAGTTAAGCCTTTGGTATAGTGCAAGATGAACCGACCGATTAGCATCTTCAAGTGCACCTTGATACTCTCCTAACGCATAACGAACTGTAGCGCGGAAAAAATATCTTGTGGGGTTAGTGGGGCTGAGAATGAGAATGCGGTTGGCATCCTCAAGCGCGCCCTGATACTCTCTCAACTCTTGACGAGCATTACAACGAACAGCATAGGCATTAGCAAGACTGGAGTCGAGACGAATTGCGCGGTTAGCATCCTCAAGCGCTCCTTGAAAATCTCTCAACACATAACGAGCGGAACCACGACCGACGTATGCTTGAGCATCTTTAGGATTGATAGCAATCACTCGATTAAAGATGATCATTGCACCCTGATAATTTCCTTGTTCGAGCTGAAGTTTCCCTTGCTCAAAAAGAGCATCAGCAGCAGAATCTAGATTGGAAGAAGGTCTTGGAGCAACAGTTGAACGAGGTTTGGGGGCGGAGGGACTTGGATGAGGCACCCGTGATGGATTTCGCCTGTAATATTTTGCACAAGTTGGCTCATTTATCAACTCAGGGTGATCGAGGCAATGCTGCTCTCGCATCACCTCAATCGGTGAAAAAAGATCAAGTTGTGCATAGCTCTCTGTTCCTACTAAGTGTGTTAAAGACGCCAGAATAATTCCAAAAATATTGAGCTTATTCATGGTTGGCTCCTTTTGCAAATTTGCAGCCATTTTTTACTCAACTTTAACTACACCCTAACCTAAGAACTCAGGTCTAACGTTTAAGCTAACCGGACAGCGACAATCTTTGCAACTCAAAAAACAGCCTATACTCCGTTCCGGTTCAGCGCAATGTTATGTGGCGATCAGCTAGATCAGAGATACTTCCCATTAAGTCCTTTTAAGCAAATCGGCAATGACTGCCCCCAGTTGAACAAGATCAAAGGGTTTTGCAATGTGCATTTGGAACCCAGCCTTGATCGCCCGTTGTTGTTCTGCTTCACTGGTATAGCCCGTCAGCGCGATCGCCGGAATTTGTCCACCCGCTTCCGCACTGAGCGATCGCACCTGTTGAATCAGGAAGTAGCCATCTTCCTCAGGCAAGCCGATATCAGAAATCAGTACATCATAGCGGTTAGGACTTTTGCTGAGTGCGGCGATCGCTTCTCTGGCAGTCGTTACGGTCAGCACCTCTGCCCCATTACCCTCTAGCATAAACTGCAAGGCTAAAAGCGTATCGACCTGATCATCAACCACCAGGATCTGCAAGCCTTCTAGAGAGGTGAAATTCTGCGAAGCGTCCAAAGACGTTTCTACCGTCGGTTCGACAATCGGCGGTGAAGTTGGGGGCGGGGCGTATAAGGGTAACCGCACGGTCAGTGTGGCACCTTGTCCTTCGCCCGGACTTTCTGCGTGGACGGTGCCATCATGCAGATCGACGAGGTGCCGCACAAGCGCTAAGCCTAATCCTAGCCCTTGATAGGCTTTGGTGGGACTGGAATCGCCCTGATAGAAGCGCTCGAAGATATGCGGCAACGAATCTGCTGGAATACCTTTCCCGGTGTCAATGACTTGAATTTGCGCCTGGTTGTCAACCTGCGATAGCGTGATGTCCACTCGTCCACCCGCAGGCGTAAACTTGATCGCGTTCGAGAGCAGATTACCCAGCACTTGCTGCAAGCGATCAGCATCCCCCAGCACAGTGATCGAACTCATCGACGGCACCAGCTGAATATTTTTTGCCACCGCTGATAAGTAAATGCTGTCAAGTGCCGCTTGAACCACTGCCCCCAAGTCGATCGGGCGGCGATTCAGCCGCAGCTTGCCGCTCGTAATCCGAGCGACATCCAGAATATCCTCAATCAATTGATTTTGTGCCCTGCCACTCTGCTCAATCGTTTCTAAGGCGCGTTCCGCTTCTGCATCATCAAGGGTGCGAGTGCGGAGCAGTCCTGCCCATGCCAGCAGCGAAGTGAGGGGAGTGCGGAGTTCATGGGACAGGTTTGAAAGAAATGCATCTTTGGCACGATTGGCAGTTTCTGCTTGCTGGCGGGCAGCTTGTTCTTGTGCGAGGAGCTGCGATCGCTCCGTTTCAAACCGCTTGCGCTCGGTAATGTCTGCGATCGACAGCAGAATCATGTCGGCGTTGTCGTCTCGTTGCAATTTGCACGCATTGAGCAACATGGTTTTGTGCCCAATCTGCTCAAACTCATGATTGACCTCAAAATCCTGCACTGGCTGATCAGCCGCCAGAAGTCCGTCCAACAGCGATCTCAATTGGGGGATATCCCACTGCCCATTGCCTAACTCAAACATAAGCTTGTGAATAGTTTCAGCCTCAGCCACCTGAAATGTCTCGTAGAACGATCGATTCGCGGTATTCACCCGTAGCTGGGCGTTCAGAACGACCAGCGGGATTTGCACGGTCTCGATGATCGTTTCAGCATAGTTGCGGGCGGACTCTAGCGTGACGGTATGGCGTTTGAAGGTGTCAATATCCAGAAACACCAGCGTCACGCCGTCAATTTGGTTTTCGGCGGTGCGATAAGGGCGAATGCGGAGGTTGTACCAGTACCCTGCTTCCGTTTGGATCTCCTGTTCTTTGGTGTTGAGGGTATCCAGTACCTCCAAAATCATCGGTTCTAGCTGGGAAACATCAAAATTGCCGTGCAGGTCAGTAAATGGTCGCCCAATATCGGTGGGGATGAAATTGAACAGTCTCTGGGCACTGGGCGTAAAGCGGCGAATTCTCAAGTTATTGTTCAGCATAACAATGGAGACATTGATGCTGGCAATAAAATTGTTGAGATCGCTGTTATCTCGGTTTTGCTGCAAGTTGCGGCTACGCAGTTCATCGTTGGTGGTGGAGAGTTCTTCATTCGTCGCCTGAATCTCTTCCTTCGCGGTTTGCAGTTCTTCATTCGTGCTTTGCAACTCCTCATTGCTGGAGAGGACTTCTTCGTTGGCCACGCGCAGGTTTTGGTTGAGCTGGGTTTGCTCTTGAATCACCGCTTGCAGATGCGCCTGGGCCGAGAGTTCGCGTTGGGTGGCGGCGGCCAGGGCTTGCCGCAGGTTCAAGACCTCCTGCTCTAAGTCCACAG